>JASHVQ010000233.1 GCA_030044485.1 Methylovirgula sp.
GAGCGTTCTCGATGAATTCCTGGACGCGATTGGACCGTATGACAACGAGCTGGGTGAAGAAGAGGAATAGGAAGTTGCATAATATGACGCGTCCGAAATGATCGAATATCGAGACCGGAAGCGATATTTCAAACCCTCCTTTGTGCCATCATCCTGCTCAGTAGCTCTCGCTGCTCCACCGTAGCCTCGAGTCAATAATCTGATAGCTTTATTGTCAGATCCTTTACTTATGGAGCTCGATACGCTTTCGGGTTGCGCCGCTTGAGCCGTCGGCCAATAGGCCAAAGACAGCTGTCATCCGGATGCTGAAGATTGAGATCCATCATTCGAGCGATGGGGAAGCTTTCACCATCCCGCCTGGCCAGTTCGCACGCCTGCTGACAGAGGAAGTAGTCTCCGTGCCGGCAGACGCGTCGGTTTTCATTTCGATCCGGGCCAAGACGAAGTTCCGCGGACTCGTCAACGTCTCCGCGTCTCGCTGAAAATAAACCAGTCTCCCGCCAGCGCTGTTGACAAACATCTTATTGAAAGGCTGGCGATTCGGTATAGTCCACGCCATGCCTTTCCGCATGCCCGACAGCGACTGCGAAGATGGCTGAGAAAAAAGATTCCGACGACGACGGACCGACAATAAACGGGCGACCTATACTTAGCGTCGAAGACGTTCAGACATGGTTCGGCGTTGAGAAGTGTATTATTTGTCCAGAATGCGCGGCCGCTATTGCACGGGACCTTAATCATTGTGCTTTCCTGTCATCTTCTTGGAAAAATACGCTGGAGCTGAGAGCTGCCCGCCGGATGAGTCCTTTCCAGCTAAGTATGGAGCGAATTTATACTGCGCTTAGGTCGCTACAGGATGAACTGCCGAGACTAATTCCCAGTACTTGCAAAGTATTCCCCATAGACGCTCCTTCCTCAACCGCGCCTGTTGAGAAGCTATTAGCGGCGGCAATCGAGGTCGCGCCCGGGTTCCAGAAGTTTGCACCCCGCGGTCGTGGCCGCTCGCCAGATCCTTGGCACAACATCGCTCGGAACGTCGGCCGGAACATTGCGAAGGTGTTTGTCGAAAATTGCGGCAAGCGCGCGGGCCTCGGCAAGCCGACCAGCCCAGCAATCAGAATTGTGAAATCAGCATTAGCCTATCTCAAGGAAGACCACTCAGAGGAAGCCATTGTGGACGCCATACGCTCAAGGCGAACCCGCTCAAGATTCGTCAAAAAAGGGGGAAATAAGCCGGGAATTCCCCAGACGCCGCGCAATGCACAGAGGGTTGGACGCGAAACTGGAGATGGTTGGTGCTTTTAGGTTTATGGCCGTCTTCAACGTTCACTCCTCAGCGCCAAAGCTGACATTCTGCTTTCGGCCAAAGCCGACTTTCGGAAACAACGAACCGGTCTCCTCTGAAAATCGAACCAGTCTTCACGCGCAACTGCGTAGCCAAACGGAGATCCGAATAAGAGTATCCCAGATTGCGGCCGGAAATCAGGTCGGAAAGCAATGAAGCTCCGCTCTTGGCGCTAAAGAGACTCCTCCTAGCGTCCTTAAGTCGCTGAATTCTCGTGGCTTTATAGAAAGCGTGAGGTCTTGGGAAGAGACAGGACATGCCTGGCTGGGGCGGGAGGATTCGAACCTCCGGATGGCGGAATCAAAATCCGCTGCCTTACCACTTGGCTACGCCCCAATCGCACGGCGGCGGACCATAGGGCCACGCCTGGAGTGCCGCAACCTCTTCCTCTATGAAGGGCACTGCCGTAAAGCCGGCGCCGCAGGTCTGAGTGTCGCCTGCCGCCCTTATCGAACGTCAGCGAGCATTCATGCGACCCGCACCACTGCGCCATGTCGATCTTGCCCCTCTCGACATCGTCGCGACGACGCGCGCCGATGGCACGGTCCACGCGCATTCGCCTTTCGCGCTCAAGGCGCATGAAATCAGGCTTGGCGCCTGGCTCGACCATTGGGCAAGCCAGGCGCCGCAGCGCCTGTTCCTGGCCGAACGCGACGCAGGCGGAGACTGGCGCGGCCTGACCTATGCCGAAACGCGCGCCCAGGTGCGGGCGCTGGCGCAGGCGCTGCTGACAAAAGACCTCGATGCGGAACATCCGCTCGTCATTCTGACCGGCAACGGCCTCGCGCATGCGATGCTCGGCCTCGCGGCACTTTATGTCGGCGTACCCTATGCGCCGCTCTCGCCGGCGCTCGCCAAGGATTACGCCAAGCTCAAGCGCTCGATCGACCTGCTGTCGCCGGGGCTTGTCGTCGTGGATGAGGGGCACGCTTGGACGGATGCGCTGCACGCTTGCCTGCCGGGTCCGGTCGAGATCGTCGCGCAGAAAAGCCCGCCGCGCGGCCGCAAGGCCGTCGACTTCGACGCCTTTCGTTCGACAAGCGAGACGCCCGCGGTCGACGCCGCGCAGCGCGCCATCGCCCCCGAGACAATCGCCAAATTCATGTTCACCTCCGGCTCGGGCGGCACGTCGAAAGCGGTCATCACGACCCAGGGCATGCTTGGCGCCAATCAGGAGATGATCGCCAGCGTCTTGCGTTTTCTCGCCGAAGAGCCGCCGGTCATCGTCGATTGGCTGCCGTGGCATCACAGTTTCGGCGGCAACCAGAATTTCGGTGTCGTGCTGCGCCATGGCGGGACGCTTTATATCGATACTGGCCGCCCGACGCCGGAGGGAATCGGACAAAGCCTTGCAAATTTGCGCGACATCGCGCCGACAATTTGCTTCAACGTCCCGCGCGGATTTGAAGCTCTCCTGCCGCATTTGACGCGGGACGTCGCGCTGGCGCGAAAATTCTTCAGCCGGCTGAAGCTGAATTTCTTTGCCGGTGCGACCATGTCGAAGCAGGGCCTCGAGGCGCTCGACGCCATCGCCGTGAAGACCTGTGGCGAACGCGTTGCGATGTTGAGCGGCTATGGCGCGACAGAAACGGCTCCCGCCGCGCTGTTCTCCAGGCCTGCCCCGCAAGAGGGATATCTTCCATTGCCGGGCAGCGCGCTGAAACTCGTGCCACGCGGCGGAAAGCTCGAGGCGCGGATCAGAGGTCCGCATGTGACGCCGGGCTATTGGCGTCAGCCCCGTCTCACCGAGCGCGCCTTCGACGCCGAAGGCTATTATCTGCTCGGCGACGCGCTTGCATGCGCCGTCCGCGGCCAGCCGCGTCACGGCTTTGCTTTCGACGGCCGCATCGACGAAGATTTCAAGCTCGCGACCGCCGTCTGGGTGGACGTCGGCGCGCTGCGTGCAAATTTTATGACGGTCTTTGCGCCCTATGTCAGAGACGTAGCGTTCGCAGGGCCGGGCGAGGCCTATCTCGTTGCGCTCGTCTTTCCCGATATCGAGGCCTGCCGCGCCGTGACGGGCCTCGACGCCACGCCGGGGGAGGTTTTGCGCCACGGGGCGGTCTTGGAAAAATTCCGTGAATTGCTGGCGATCTTCAACAGAGAGGCGCGCGGCTCCGCGACGCGGATCCCGCGCTTGGCGCTCGTCGCCGAGCCGCCTTCGCTCGAAGCCGGGGAATTGACCGAGAAGGGAACGCTTAACCAAAGCGCGGTGCTCGCCAACCACGCCGGCCTCGTCGGCGATCTTTATGCGGGCTTTTGCAGGCCCGAGCCGATCGTCGACTTTGAGGCCGCCGTCCAACCGATACGCCGCTCCCGCGCGCGTCCCTGAAAAGCCTGATTTGCCACGCCCATGGCGGAGCAGACCGCAAAGCAAGAGGGAGTTCACCTTGCAGAGCGAAAGCCGTCGCTCCGGCCGCCCCCACTTGCTAAAGAGAGCGCTAAATCCGAGGAATTTCCGTGGGCGAACCCGATTTTGCAGCCAGCCGCGCCGTGTCGGCGGCGATCCTGGCCCATCTCGAAGCCGCAGGCTACGCGCGCTGCGAGCCGCCGATTTTGCAGAAACCGGCGGTTTTCTTCGAGTCGGGCGAGGACATACGCAGCCGGCTTTATCTGACGAGCGATCTCTCGGGCGCCGAATATTGCCTGCGGCCCGAATATACGATTCCGGTTTGCCGTCTCTATCTCGATTCAGACCTGGCGGGAGGGCCCGCAACCTTCAGCTATTGCGGTCCGGTCTTCCGCTATCGCGGCGAAGAGCCCAATGAATTCTGGCAGGCGGGGCTCGAAAATTTCGGGCGCGCCGATCGTGAAGCCGCGGATGCCGAAATTCTCGGGCTCGCTATCGATGCCGCGACCGGCGCCGGCGCGCCGCCGCTTGGCGTGCGCTTCGGCGACGCTGGTCTCATCCATGCGCTACTCTCGGCGCTTGATCTTCCGCCGCAATGGCGGCGCCGCATCTTGCGCGGCCACGGACAGGAAAAGCCGCTGGCGGCGATCTTGACCGCGACCAGCGGTATCAGTCGCGACCACAGCGGCGTGCTTGCGGCGCTTGAAGGCGCCGACAGGGAAGGCGCGCATGCGCTGGTCGAAGACTTGCTCGCCATCGCCGGCATTTCGACGGTCGGCGGGCGCAGCGCGGCCGAGATCGCCGAGCGCTTTCTCGAACAGGCGGCGCTGAAATCGGGGGCGGGCTTTCCCGCCGAGCAGCGCGCCATTCTCGAAGATTTCTTCGCCATCGAGGCCGATCCGGACCAGGCCTCGCAGCGGCTGCGTCACCTTGCCTCCAACGCCGGGCTCGACCTCGATGCGGCGCTCGATCGCTTCGACGCACGGCTCGGCTTCATGGCAGCGCGCGGCCTCGCGGTCGGCGATTTCCGCTTCGCGACGCGCTTTGCGCGCAATCTCGATTACTATACCGGCTTCGCCTTCGAGGCTTTCGCACGCGCCGGCCCGCAAACCGGGCCGATCATCGGCGGCGGCCGCTACGACGGGGTGCTGCGCTCGCTCGGCGCGCCGCGCGATATTCCGGCGGTTGGCGCGGCCATTTGGGTCGAGCGGCTGAAGACATCGGGCGCGTGGCGATGAGCGATAACGGCAATCTCGTTCTCGCTGTGCCCTCTAAGGGACGGCTGCAGGAAAACGCGGCGGCCTTTTTCGCGCGCGCCGGCTTGAACTTCGTGCAGGGACGCGGGGTGCGCGACTACCGCGGCAAGATCGCCGGGCTCGAGAATGTCGAGGTCGCCTTTCTCTCGGCGGCCGAGATCGTCGCGTATCTCGCCGCGGGCGGCGCGCATCTCGGCGTCACCGGCGAAGATTTGGTGCGCGAGACGGTCGCCGACGCCGACGCCAAATTCGAGCTGCTGGCGCCGCTCGGCTTCGGCAACGCCAATGTCGTCGTCGCCGTGCCGCAGGCCTGGATCGACGTGAAGACCATGGCCGATCTCGAGGATGTCGCCGCCGCCTATCGCGCCAAGCGCGGCGAGCGGATGCGGGTCGCAACCAAATACGTGAACCTGACGCGGCGTTTTTTCGCCGCCAGCCATGTCACCGACTACCGCGTCGTCGAGAGCTCCGGCGCGACCGAAGGCGCCCCGGCCGCCGGCACCGCCGAACTTATTGTCGACATCACGACGACGGGCGCGACATTGGCCGCCAACGGACTGAAGGTCCTCGACGATGGAACGATCCTTCGCTCCGAAGCCAATCTCGTCGCCTCGCTTACCGCCCCCTGGAGCGAGACGACGCGCGAAGCGGCGCGCATCATCCTGTCGCGCATCGCGGCGGAAGAAGTGGCACGCACCACGCGCGAGGTCTCGGCGCGCCTCGCGCATGCGGACGTGGAACTCTTCGCGCATGCCGAGGTGCTGTTCGCGGCACGCCCGCGCCGGCATCTTGCGGACGGCTGGCTGACGTTGACATGCCCGGCCGACAGGGTCGCGGGCCTCGCCGATTGGCTCGTCGCACAAGGCGCGGCGGAAGTCACCGTCGCCTCGGTCGACTATATTTTCGCGGCCGAGAATAAGCTCTACGAGCGCCTCATCGCGCGGCTCGGCTAAGGGCTCGGCTTCACTCCGCGGGCTGCGCAGCGGTGTCGCGCGGCGTGAAAATGCCCCTTCCCGAGCTGCTCATTTCTAAACGCCGCTTGTGGAATTGCGCGACGCTCGAACGGTGCCCGATCGAGACGATGGTCGTGGCCGGCAAGTTCTCGCGAATGACCCTGTAGATCTCGGCTTCCATCGCCTCGTCCATCGCGGTCGTTGCCTCGTCGAGGAACAGCCAATCGGGTTTTGCAAGAAGCGCGCGGGCGACCGCCAGCCTTTGCTGCTCGCCGCCGGAGAGCGTCTGCGACCAGATGTCTTCGACGTCGAGCTTGTCAAGGAGAGCGGCGAGATTGGCGTCGACGAGCACGGCGCGCAGCGTCGCGTCATCATATTCTTCGGGGGGCGAGGGATAGGCAAGCGCGGCGCGCAGCGTGCCGATCGGAATATAGGGCTTCTGCGGCAACAGCATTACGCGCGCCGCGGCGGGCAAAACGACCTCGCCCTCGCCATACGGCCAGATGCCGGCGATGGCGCGGAAGAGCGTCGACTTGCCGGAGCCGGAGGGGCCGGTGAACAACGCCGGCTCGTTGGTCGCGAGCCGCACGTTGGCACCCTCGATGATAGTGCGCCCGTCCGGCAAGCGCACCGTGAGCGCGGCGACATTGACGCCCGCCGCTTCGGGCGGGGCGAGCTGCGGCTTCAGATCGAATCTGTCGGCGCGTTCGATAGCATTGTCGAACGAGGTCAGACGGTCGAGCACGGATTTGAAATCGGCGAGATAGACGTAATAGCTGACGAAGAAAGTCAGCGCGTCGTTGACGCTGCCGAAGGCGCGCGCCGTCTGAGTCATGATGCCGAGTTCGATCTTGCCGGCGAAATAAAAAGGCGCCGAGACGATGAAGGGGATGAAGGGACTGATCTGCCCGTAGGAGGCGGTGAACGCGGTCAAGGTTTTGCGGCAGGCGACGATCTCGAAATAATTCTTGACGATCGCCGCAAAACGCGTGCGCAACGACGCTTTCTCGGCGTTCTCGCCGCCCAGCAGCGCGACCTGCTCGCTATATTCGCGCAGCCGCGCGAGCGAGAAGCGGAAGTCCGCCTCGTAGCGCTGCCGGACGAACGACAGCCGCACCAGCGGCCGCCCGATCCAATGCGTGATCAGCGTGCCGAGACCGGCGTAGACGATGGCCACCCAGCAGAGAAAGCCGGGCACCGCGATCGTCGTGTAGGGCAGGGTGAAGTTCGCCGACAAGGTCCAAAGGATGATCGCGAAGGAAACGAGCGAACTCAGTTTCGAGATCAGCAGGATCGTGAAGGAATAGACGCCGTAGCCAACCTGGCCGCCGTCGATAAAACGGTTGATGTCCTCGGAAATGCGCTGATCCGGATTGTCGGCGGCGACGCCCGCCAGCGACATGCGGTAGTGAGTGTGATTGTCGAGCCAGCGATCGATATAATAATCGGTGAGCCAGCGCCGCCATTTGATGACCAGCGTCGACTGCACGACGAATTCGGCGACCGCCGCGGCGATATACAGAAACGCCCAGACCAGGAACACCGTGAAGAGCTGATACCAGAAGGCCTTGGCGTCGCGGTTCTGGATCGCATTGAACCAGTCGCGCGAGAAGTACGAGAGGCGGATGTTGATGCCGACCTCGGCCTGATTGAGGAGAACCAGGAAGACCACCATTGCCGCGGCTACGCCGCGTTCGAGCCCGCGAAAGGCGGGAAACGGCCAGATCCGCGCCGTGGTGCGTTCG
>JASHVQ010000234.1 GCA_030044485.1 Methylovirgula sp.
ATCCGGCGGCCGATGCCGATGGCGATCTCGTTGGCGTCGAGCGCGCCGGTCACCGGAAAGAGCCACTCTCCCTTCTCGTCTTTCTTGCCGATGCAGACCGGCTGCGTGTCGCTGCCATAGAGCTCGTCGCGAATCTGCGTCTCGATCAGCGCGCGCTTTTCCTCCACCACGATGATTTTGGAGAGACCGCGCGCGAAATCGTGCAGGCCGCGCGGCTCGAGCGGCCAGGGACAGGCGATTTTGTAGAGCCGCAGGCCGATTTCATTGGCTTTGACTTCGTCGATGCCGAGATCGTCGAGGGCTTGGCGCACGTCGAGATAGGTTTTCCCCGCGGCGACAATGCCGATCTTCGGATCGCGCCCGCCCGACATGACGATCTTGTTCATGCGGTTGGCGCGAAGCCAGGCGAGCGCGGCGTCGCGCTTGAAATTCTGCAGCCGTCTTTCCTGAGCGAGAACCGGATCGGCGGCGCGGATGTTGAGGCCGCCCGGCGGCACGCCGAAATCTACGGGCACGACGGGGCGCACTCGATCCAGCCCGGCCTCGATCGAGGCCGTCGACTCGACCGTGTCCTTCACGCATTTGATGCCGACCCAGCAGCCGCTGTAGCGGCTCAGCGCATAGCCGAGCAGCCCGTAGTCGAGGAGTTCCTGCACGCCGGCCGGCGAAAGGATCGGCATCATCACATCGACGAAGGTGAATTCCGACTGATGCGCGGTGGTCGAGGATTCGGCGGTATGATCGTCGCCCATGAGCGCCAGCACGCCGCCAAACCGCGACGTGCCGGCGAGATTGGCGTGGCGCAGCACGTCGCCCGAGCGATCGACGCCGGGGCCCTTGCCGTACCAGAGCCCGAAAACCCCGTCATAGCGGCCTTCGCCGCGCATTTCCGCCTGTTGCGCGCCCCAAATCGCGGTCGCGGCGAGGTCTTCGTTGAGTCCGGGCTGAAAGAGAATAGCGTTGTCTTCGAGGACGGTTTTGGCGCGCTGTAGATTGAGGTCGACCCCGCCGAGCGGAGAGCCGCGATAGCCCGAGACAAAGCCGGCGGTCGACAGGCCGGCGCGGCGGTCGGTCTCCTTCTGCATGAGCAGCAGACGAACGATGGCCTGCGGGCCGGTGACGAAGATCCGCGTTTGGCTCAAATCATACTTATCGGCGAGGGCAATCGGCCGCGCGGGCATATGCGCCTTGCTCGCATCCGCCATCAATCCCTCCGCGCGCCCCGCCTGCCGGCCGTCTTCCGGTATAAATCAGTGCCGCCGATCGTCCAAGCCCGCGGCGCTCGGCTCTGCCCTGCCGAGACCCCCGGCAGACCGGTCGCCCCCGGCGACTTCGTGACGCGGCGCGCCGGACATGGGGAGAACGGATCAAGGAATCGTCAGAAGCGGGCTCTTTGCCTCTCGTATAGAAGCAGAAGTCATGGATCATATCCCAGCCGGCAAGGGGGCGCGTTTGCCTCGCTTTAGCCAGAGTTCGGCTGGCAATTTAAGCTTTCAAGGGCGATTCTCGAATGGCCCGACCGATGCACAATATGCGCACCTTCCTCGCTGGGTTCGGCCTCGTTGCTTCACTTGCGACGCCGGCCGTGGCTCATCCGCATGTTTGGGTGACCGCCCGCGAGGATGTGATCTTCGATCCTCAAGGCCGCATTGCGGCGGTACGCGGCGCTTGGGTTTTCGACGACATGTATTCAGCCTTTGCGACGCAAGGTCTCGCCGCCAACGGTCAGCTTGCGACCAAGGATCAGCTCGCGCCGCTCGCCAAGACGAATATCGATTCGCTCGCCGAGTTCGATTATTTCACCTTTGCGAAACTCGCCGGCAATAAGGTTGAGTTCGGCGCGCCGACCGATTATTCGCTTGAGGAGCGGCCGGACAAACTCGTCGTGCTGACCTTCACGCTGCCCTTGAAAGACCCGTCGCTTCCCGGCAAGGCCTTCACCTTGCAAGTTTACGATCCGACCTATTTCGTGGCCTTCAGCCTCGACGACAAGGAGCCCGTCGATCTCGTCGGTGCGCCGAAAGGCTGTTCGGTGAGCGTGCTCGGCGCCGATCCGCTCGATGCGGAAGCGACCAAGAAATTGTCGGAAGCCTTCTTCGCCAATCTCTCGCCGGGTTCCGACTTCGGCGTGAAATTGGCGAGCCGGATCTTCGTGGCCTGCCCCTAAGTGATGCCTTGAACAGAACGCGCCTGCTGCTCATCCTGGTTCTGCTGCTCGCCGCTTCGAGCGGCGCGATGGCGCAGGCCTTCCAGCATCCTTTCGCGGTGGGCGGCGACGAAGGATCGGTCGGCGCCGTCTCCGGCATCACGGCCTGGATCATCGAGCAGGAAAGCACTTTCTCGCACCTGCTGACCGGCGCGCTGCGCGAGGCCAAGCAGAACGGCTCGGCCTTCTTTCTGCTGGCGGGCTTAAGTTTCGCTTATGGCGTCTTCCATGCGGCGGGACCCGGGCACGGCAAGGCGGTCATCACCTCCTACATGGTGTCGAACGAACGGGCGCTGCGGCGCGGCCTGGTGATCTCGCTGCTCGCCGCACTTCTGCAAGGCATCGTGGCCATAGCCCTGGTCGGCGCGCTCGCCGGTATTTTCCGAGCGACGGCGCTGCGGATGAACGCCGCGGCGCGTGATCTCGAACTTGCGAGCTATTGCGGGATCATCCTTCTCGGCGTCGTGCTGCTGGCGACAAAAAGCGCGGCGCTTGCCGCGGCGCTGCGCCAGCTCTGGACGACTCCGGTGCTGCGCATATTCGCTTCCGCGCCGCCCGTCGCCTTTCCCCAAAACGGCCAGCAGATTTTTCTCGCCGACGACGGCAGCGGCCGAGTGCACGGACCGGACTGCCCGCATTGCCACATACCCGACCCGAAACTGCTCGGCGCCGGCTTTTCCTGGAAATCGGCGGCGGTGACGATCGCCACCGCCGGCGCGCGGCCCTGTTCGGGCGCGATCCTCATTCTCGTCTTCGCCCTCTCCCAGGACATCTTCATGGCGGGCGTGGCTTCCGTTTTCGCCATGTCGCTCGGCACGGCCATCACCACCGGCGCGCTCGCCTCGACGGCGGTCTTCGCCAAGAAAGTGGCGCTGCGCTTCTCGGGGCGGGAATCGCCGAAGGCGCAACTCGTCGGGCGCTTGATCGAGGTGGGCGCGGCGCTTTGCGTCCTGCTGTTCGGCATAGCCTTGCTGATGGCGAGTTTCCTGGGGATGGGCGGCACGGCCTGAGGCGTAGATTATCTTCCGCGTCAGGCCCTTAACTTCGCCGCCAAAGGGACGATAATGGGCCCATGGCACGGTTAACGACGCCGCCGGCACATCGGCCGGCATGGGAAAGGATCGGCAAGGCTGCCGCGGTCCTCTTGGGCTTCGGGCTTTGGCTCGCCGCCCTGAGCCTGCCGGCGCAGGCGCAAGGCCTCAATCCTTTCAATTGGTTCCAGCAGATGTTCGTGCAGCCGCGCGGCTATTATTACGGCCAACCCTGGCCGCGCTATCGGGAGCGCAGCCCGCCCGCCGCCGAGACCGTTCAGAAAAAGCCGACGGTGCCGCCCACCTTCTTCGTGGCGGTGATCGGCGATTCGCTGTCGCTGCTGCTCGCCGAAGGCCTGACCGATCAGATGTCCGACCGGCCCGAGGTCGGCGTGCTGCGCGACGGGCGCGAAGATTCCGGCCTCGTGCGCGACGATTTCTACAATTGGACCAAGGCCGCCCACGACCTCATCGGCAGCGGCCAGAAGATCAACGTGGCGGTGATGATGATCGGCAGCAACGACCATCAGCCGCTGCACGACGCGAGCGGCACCTACGATCCCGATACGCCCAAATGGCAGGAGCTCTACGCGGCGCGGGTGGACGCCATCAGCGCCATGTTCCGCGACGCCAAGATTCCGCTGCTCTGGGTCGGCCTGCCGATCATGAAGAGCGACCGCCTGTCGTCGGAAATGCAGGCGCTCAACGACATTTATCGCGAACATGCGAGCAAGAACGGCGCGACCTATATCGACATTTGGGATGCCTTCGGCGACGAGCGCGGTCAATTCAGCCCCTATGGCCCGGACATCAACGGACAGACGGTGAGACTGCGCTCCTTCGACGGCGTGCATTTCACCCGCGCCGGCGCGGTCAAGCTCGCGAGCTTCGTCGCTCCCGACGTCGGCCAAATCCTCGATGCCGGCACGCCGCAAGGCGACGCCGCCCTGGCGAAGATCGAGACGACCACGCCGGCCGGCACCGCGCCCGCCAACGCGGCGGTCGCCCCCGCCAAGCCGCCGATCGGTCCCGTCCTGCCTTTGACCGGTCCGGCAATTGCCCCGGGAGCGCAGCTCGCCACACCGGCCGCCGATCAACAGGGCGCGGCGCAAAGCCTTGTCGAGCAGACCTTTGCAAGCGGCAAGCCCCCCGAGCCGAAGCCCGGACGCGCCGACGATTTCAGTTGGCCGCGGCAGTGAGCGCCTGAAAGCGCGCCGGCACGGGTCCAGCCCATTTCCAGGGGCCGCCGGAAGTGCTCTAATTGCAATGAGATCAGCGCGAGCTTTGGCCTGCCGGGCTGCAGAATGGCGATAAATGGCTGACAAATTGAGCGCCGAGGAACGTGCGGCCTTGCGCGCGGAGCTCGAACGCCTGCGCCAAGAACATCGCGATCTCGATTCGGCCATCGAAGCTCTGGCCGACGTTTCGGCCTCCGATCAACTGCAGATCCAGAGACTGAAGAAGCGCAAATTGGTGCTGCGCGACAAGATCGGCCGCATCGAAGACCAGTTGACGCCCGACATTATCGCCTAACGGCTTAAGGCCTCAGAGCACGTTGCGGCCCTGCCGGTCGAGCGCCGCGAAAGCCTCGTCGGAAAGCTTCAGTTCCGCGGCGGCGACATTTTCGAGGAGATGCTCGGGATTGGCGGTTCCGGGAATGGGCAGCATCACCTTGGAGCGTTGCAGCGCCCAAGCGAGCGCCACTTGCCCGGGGCTCGCCTTCAGCGCCTTGGCGACCTCCATCAGCGCCGAACCGGGACGCGCCAAGGCCCCCGCCGCCAGCGGCGCCCAGGGGATGAAGCCGATATTGTGCTTCTCGCAATAGACGAGCACGTCTTCGCTGGCGCGATTGACGAGGTTGTAGCGGTTCTGCACCGTGACCACGGGGAAATATTTGCGCGCCGCTTCGATGTCGTCGACGCCGACATCGCTTAGCCCGACATGGTGGATCAGGCCTTCCTTGCGCATCGCGGCGATGACGGCGAATTGCTCGTCGCGCGCGACCGCGGGATCGATGCGGTGCAATTGCCAGAGATCGATGCGCTCGACGCCGAGACGGCGCAGGCTCATGACCACGCATTGGCGCAGATATTCGGGGCGCCCGAGCGGGCGCCAGATGTCGGGGCCGGTGCGCGCCAACCCGCCTTTGGTCGCAATGGTCAGGCCCTTGTAGGGATAGAGGACCTCGCGGAGCAGCTCTTCGCTGACGAACGGCCCGTAGCTGTCGGCTGTATCGATGAAGTTGACGCCCAGTTCGGGCACGAGTTTGAGCGTGGCGCGCGCCGCCTTGGGATCGGCGGGCGGGCCCCATATGCCCTTGCCGGTGATCCGCATGGCGCCGAAGCCCATGCGGTTGATCGTGATGTCGTCGCCGATTTCGAATTGGCCGGCGGCCGCGGCCGAGGGATGTGACGCCATGTGCGGCTCCGTCGCAATGAAGCCGGAAACTGCATCCCCGGCGGACCATGAGATAGGCAGCCTCGGGATGGCGCACAAGCCGGCCCGGGCCGGATCGAAACGCGCTGCCCGCCTGCGAAATATCCTCCCGCCGATTTCTCTTGGCTGGCTTGCGCCGTCTTGGCCCTTCGTCTATGCCCCTGCCTTCGCTCGCGCCCCGAGGAATCACCCATGTCCGCGCCTGTCGCCATCCTCATGGGCAGCCAATCGGACTGGAAGACAATGCGGCGCGCTGCGGAAACGCTCGATGCGCTGAAGGTCGGCTACGAGACCCGCATCGTCTCGGCGCATCGCACCCCCGACCGGCTTTCGAAATTCGCCAAGGGCGCGGAAGCTTCGGGCTTCAAAGTCATTATCGCGGGCGCGGGCGGGGCGGCGCATCTGCCGGGCATGACCGCGGCCATGACCAGCCTGCCGGTGTTTGGCGTGCCGGTCGAGACCAAGGCGCTGTCGGGACAGGATTCGCTCTATTCCATCGTGCAAATGCCGGCCGGCGTTCCGGTCGGCTGTCTCGCCATCGGCGAAGGCGGCGCGATCAATGCCGCCCTGCTCGCCGCCGCGGTTCTGGCGCTCAATGACGAACGCCTGGCCAAGCGCCTCGCCGCCTGGCGCGCCCAACAGACGGCGTCGGTTACCGAACGCCCGGAGGAATGAG
This sequence comes from Methylovirgula sp., assembly GCA_030044485.1. Classification (GTDB taxonomy): domain Bacteria; phylum Pseudomonadota; class Alphaproteobacteria; order Rhizobiales; family Beijerinckiaceae; genus Methylovirgula. The sequence continues at coordinate 6,350 of JASHVQ010000234.1, forward strand.
CGTGCCTCCGCTCAAGCCCGGCGACACGATCGGCATATTGGGCGGCGGACAGCTCGGCCGCATGCTCGCCCTGGCGGCGGCGCGGCTCGGACTGAAGACGCATATTTACGCGCCCGAAAAAGAC
>JASHVQ010000018.1 GCA_030044485.1 Methylovirgula sp.
CGTACACGGGAAAAAGGTCGATCTGCATCTGGAATGGCTTTGGGAGCAAAACATCGAGATTACGACGCGCCTTGTCGACACCGTCTCGACGCCGATGCTTCTGAAGACGGTCCAATCGAAAAAGCTCGATCCCAAGCGGCTGATCACGCATCGCTTCACGCTCGACAAAATCGAGGACGCCTATGACACTTTCGGGCATGCCGCGGATACGCATGCGCTGAAGGTCATCATCGCCGCCTAGGCTCGATCTGCGGCGCCCCGCCCGATTTGATCGGTCGGCGGCGGAACGGAGGCCGGTTCGCTGGACTTTTAGCCGAGCAGTTCCCGAAGCCGGGCGGTCAGTTCCTTGGCCGTGTAGGGCTTCTTCAGCCAGCTGCGCGAATCGGCCAATTCCCGGCCTGCGACGCGCGGTTCGGCATAGCCCGACGTGAACAGGATTTTTATCTCCGGCCTGATTGCACGGACTTCTCGCGCCAGTTCATCGCCGGTCATGCCGCCCGGCATGACGATATCGGTGAAGAGCAGCGCGATTTCCGGATGGGCGGCGATGAGCACGAGCGCTTGCGCCGCAGTCGCGGCTTCGATCACCCGGTAGCCGGCATCCTTGAGGCGCGCGATGGTGACGCGGCGCACGCGTGGATCGTCTTCGACGACGAGGATGGTTTCGTGACCGCGAAGAACGTCTTCGGCCGCCGTCTGTTGGCTCCCGGCCTTGCCTCGGCCGCCGCGGACGGCCGGCAAAAAGAGCCGCACGCTCGTTCCCTGCCCGGGCTCGCTGTAAAGCTGCACGTGGCCACCGGACTGTTTGACGAAGCCATAGACCATGCTGAGCCCGAGGCCCGTGCCGGAACCCTGCTCTTTGGTGGTGAAGAACGGTTCGAAAGCGCGTTCTTTGACCTCGGGCGACATGCCTATGCCGCTGTCGGTGACGGAAACGAGAACGTAATCGCCGCTGCGAACCTGCGGATACATTTGCACATAGTCGAGATCAAGGTGCGTCGAGGAGACTTCGATCGTGAGCCGCCCGCCGCGCGGCATGGCGTCCCGCGCGTTGAGCGCGAGATTGAGAAGAGCGTTCTGAAGCTGCGAGGCGTCAACCAGCACCAGATTGGCGGCGCCCGAGATCGTGGTGCGCAGTTCGACCGTCTCCCCCAACGTGCGGCGCAGCAGGTCGGTAAAATTCGAAATGAGCTGCCCGACGTCGGTCAGCGTCGGATTCAGAGGCTGGCGCCGTCCGAAGGCCAGCAATTGGGCGGTGAGCTTGGCGCCGTCATCGGTCGCCTCCTGCGCTTCGCGGAGCAGCGTGCGCAATTCTTCGTCTTTGACGCGTTTCTCCATCATTTCGAGATTGCCAGAAATGACGGTGAGCAAATTGTTGAAGTCGTGCGCGATGCCCCCGGTCAGTTGGCCGACGGCCTCCATCTTCTGCGCCTGGCGCAGTTCCTCCTCGATCTTATGCCGGCTGGTCAGATCTCGGATAAATCCGGTGAAGATGCGCTTGCCGCTTGCGACCGCCTCGCCGACGGCGAGTTCCATGGGAAAAGTACTGCCGTCCCTGCGGATGCCGGTAACGATCCGCCCATAGCCGATGATGCGCCGTTCTCCGGTCGTCAGATAGCGGGAGATATAGCCGTCATGCGCCTCGCGGTCCGGGGACGGCATGAGCATTTTGACGTTGCGGCCGCAAACATCTCGGGCGCTATGGCCGAAAAGCTTCTCGGCGGCGGCGCTGAACGACGCCACGATGCCCGCCTCGTCGATGACGACCATGGCTTCGGGCACCGTATCGAGGATGGAGCGCAGATGCGCTTCGCGCGCCAGAAGGTCGGTCTGGGCGTCTTTCAGCGCGCTGATGTCGTTGTTGGTCTGGATGATGACGAGCCCCGATCGACTTTCTGTTTCGAGCGCTACCCAGCGGCTGGCCACGGAAACGCTGTGTCCGTCCTTGTGCCGGTGTATCAGCTCGCCACGCCAAGCTCCCGACTCGGCGATTTCGCCGCGGATGCGTTCGAGCGGCTCCGGGAAGGCTGTGGCCAGCAGGTCGTGCACGACCCGCCCAACCGCCTCGCCGCGCGTCCAGCCGTAAAAGAGCTCGCAACCCGTGGTCCACCGGCTGATGACGCCGTCGAGCCCATGGACGATCACATTGGCGCCGTCGAGAACCCGGGCAAGTTCGTCGAGCCCTTGCTCCCCGATGGGTTGGGGTCTTGCCGCTGCCATCACCCCTCTGAATTCGAATATCAGTTCGGCCACACCGCCTGGCGCGCGTAGCCGCAGCTCTTATCCTCCTCGTCGCCGTCTCCGGCAAGCACGACGAGTTTCTCAAGCTTGAGAATTTTAAGACCGTGTCTGCCTATCGAGGCGATGACGCCGCGCCCGATGAGTTTGGTTATGGTCCGGGAAACGGTCTCGATCGTTAGGCCGAGATAATCGGCCATGTCGAGCCGCGTCATGGCGACTTCGATGACCGGAGTTTCCTGCTTCGCGCCCTTCTTGCGCGCCATGGCGAGCAGAAAGCTGCAGACCCGTTCTTCGGCGTTCTTGCGGGCGAGAAGCACCATCTGGTCTTGGGCGGCCGCCATCTCGTCGCAAAGCTTGGAAAACAGCTGCGGGCGAAGTTCGGGCGAACGGTTGATCTCTTCCTGGAACTTGTTGCGCGGGAAACGGCGCACCTGGACATGCGTCACCGCCCCGGCGCTGTAAAGGTAGCGGTCCTTCAGCGAAACGCCGAGGATATCGCCGGGGTAAAGAAACCCGGTGATCACCCTGCGCCCATCGGCGAGGATCCGGAAAACGCGGAGCACTCCGTCCATCACTTCAAAAATATGCGAGGCCGCATCGCCCTCCCACAATATCGCCGAACCCGGCTCGAATTTCTCGACCGCTTGTCGGCCGAACAGGGATTGGAGCGTCGGCCCAACCGGGGCGAATGCCTTGCCATTGACATAGGACTGTGCGGCAAAAGCCGTTTCGGCGTTTTCGGATAACATTGAAAGACCCCTCTTCGCTGCCTTTCGATGCGTGCAGTGAAGCGGCCTCTTGTGATAGGGAAACGATAGGCGCGTCATCGTTCGTGCAAAATTGTAACGGATTGTAACAGGCTTCTCAGAGCGACCTTTGACTTCGACTATGACCGAACCGCGCGAACACGTTCTCATCGTCGACGACGATGCGCGCATCCGCCAGATGCTGCTTCGCTATTTCGAGGACGAGGGCTATGGGGTGAGTGCCGTGCCGAGCGGGGCCGCCATGCGCGATTGCCTGCGCAAATCCAAAATCGACATCATCCTGCTCGACCTGACGCTCGGCGGGGGCGAAGACGGCCTGGCCCTTGCCCGCGAGGTTCGATCGCATTCCGATATGCCCATCATCATGCTGACGGGGCGCGACGACGTGGTGGACAGGGTCGCCGGGCTCGAGGTCGGAGCCGACGATTATGTTCCGAAGCCCTTCCATCTTCGCGAGCTGCTGGCCAGGGTGCGAACCGTCCTGCGCCGTCGCCGGCCGGCCGGCACGACGCCCGGTCAGGAAAGCGATTCCGTGCTTCGCTTCGAAGGCTGGAAGCTCGACATCGGCCGCCGCCAGTTGCTGGCCGCGGACGGCACGGAAGTCGTCCTGACGACCGCCGAGTTCGACATGCTTGCTCTTCTGGCCAAGCAGCCTGGGCATGTATTCCGGCGCGACCGACTTATGGATTTGACTCGCAACCGCAATCTCGATGCCTTCGACAGGACGATCGACGCGCAGATAGCCCGGCTGCGAAAAAAAATCGAACGCGATCCCAAAAAACCCGCGCTGATCAAATCGGTCAGAGGCGTGGGCTACGTCTTTACGGGAAAGCCCTGAGGCCGGTCCGGCTGCGGCACTGGGACGTGGGCTCTAAGCGACAGCAGAATGCCGTGCTCCCAAAGCCGGACGTCACGGCCCGTGAAATGCCTGGTCCAACCGTCCTTTTCCGACGTCCAAATACGGAGCTTTTCGCAGCCTTCGCTCGCTGCGTGCGCCTCGAGCCAATCCATCAAATCGCCTGCGACGCCCGCCGCGTCGGCGGCGCTGGCGATAACGACGAACGGGACGTCGAGAAGACGCCCCTCGACGGCGTGATCGCGCGCCGAGGAAATGCAGAGACCCTGCACATAGCCGAGCGGATTGACGGCGACGATCATGTCGCCGATTTCGGGCTGATACGGCCAATGGCTCTGCATGTTTCGGCACAAGGTCCGCCAAGCTTCGAGATCGAGAGCCGGCGCGACCAAATTGACCAAGGAATAGGCCTTATCCACGCATTCGTCGCTCAACCGCCCGACTCTATATGTCGCGCCCATGATGCGTTTCCCTTTCTGGCGCAAGTTTCGCGCAATGGGCGCGCGGGCGCGTTGATTCAACGCAAGCCATGCAATTCTCGGAAGCGCCCGGGCCGCGGGGCATGGTGAACTGGCAGGGCGGGTCAGATCGAGTCCGACGTCCAGATTACCAGTTCGGCCATGGCCTGAGCGAAGCCCTGATCGAAGGCGGCGGCGATTTGCGGAGCGTCCGTTCCCTGCGCCGGCGCGCTCGCCTGGAAGAGTTTCGTCGCGACGATGTGGCCGTTTTGATCCACGAGCTTGGCGGAGAACGCGATATTTGCAACGGGGGCGGGACTCATGGCGATCGTGAAATCGCGCAGGTCGATGAGCAGCTGATCACTGGAGGCGAGCTGCTGTTCGGGAGAGGCGGCCGCCACCTGAATGCCGGCATCTTCGAAACTCTCGACCGCTTTGGCCTGAACGAGGTTGGGCAAAGCGTCGCTCCATTGCGCATCGCCGAATGGCGAAATTTGGCCATCTGGCGCGCGCGCAAGCATTCGCTGCGTCTGCAGCGCGACAACGGCGGTAGGCATGGCGACCAGAAGCTGGCCTTTCGGAGCGCGGCCCGGAGCCGGCGATTTTGGCAGCAGCAGATCGAAGGTCGGCTTCGGCTTCTCGGCGGGGCCGCCGCCGGCCAAGCGCTCGAGCCCGGCCATGATCCCGTCAATGCGGTTGGAATTGCGCGCCAGAGCGCCGGAGAAGGTTTTAATGTTGTCGATCGTGCTCTTTATCCCTTCCGAATTGTCGCTCAGGATTTTATCGACGTGTTGCAAGGCTTGGCGCGCGGCCTGCGTGAGATCCTGCGCCGCGCCCGGTTCGGCCACGAGAACAGGTTCGCCCGAAGCGGTGGAGAGCAGAGGCGCGCCCGGCGTCCCGCCATTGAGAGAGATGGCTGGCGTTCCCAGCAAACCTTGAAATGAGACGCCGACCTTGGTGTCGGCGCGCAGCGGCGTATCCTTGTCGACCGCTATGGTTGCGGTGACGCCGCGCGGATCATGCGGATCGAGTCCGAGCGCCGTGACTTCGCCCACGCGAATGCCGTTGAACTGCACGGCTGCGCCGATCTGCAAACCGGCGACGGATTCCTCGAACCGAATTCGATAGAAGGCGCGGGCGCCGAGGCCGCCGCCGTTGTTGTTCAGCCAATAGACGAAGCCGAATCCGGCGGCGATGATCGTCAGCACGAAAAGTCCGACCGCGATGTAGCGCGCGTGGGTTTCCATCGATTCGCCTCAGTGTGGCGTTTGACCGAGGGCGCGCGCCGTCTCGCGAGTGCGCTTGCCCCGGAAATAGGCCTTAACCCAGGGATGTTCGCAGGCAAGGATCGTCGCGATCGGCCCCTGCACGATGATCTTGCCGTCGACCAGCACGGCGATGCGGTCGCAGACGGCGTAGAGACTGTCGAGATCGTGCGTGACCATGAAGACGGTGAGGCCGAGCGTCTGCTGCAGCGTCTTGATCAGCGCATCGAAGTCGCCCGCCGCGATCGGATCGAGGCCCGACGTCGGTTCGTCGAGGAAGACGATCTCGGGATCGAGCGCCAGCGCCCGCGCCAGAGCGGCGCGTTTCGTCATGCCGCCGGAGAGTTCGGAGGGGAATTTCTCGGAGTCCTCGGTGCTGATGCCGACCATGCCCAGCTTGGCGAGCGCCACGTCCTGCCGCAGTCGCGGCGAGGCGTCGAGGTATTCGCGCATCGGGAACTCGACATTCTGCCGCGTGGTCAGCGACGAGAACAACGCGCCTTGCTGGAACAGCACGCCCCAGCGCCTCTCGATGCCGCGTAGAACCTGCGGCGCCGCGCTGTCCTGGTCGACGCCGAGAATATTTATCCTGCCGTCCTGCTTGGCGAGGAGCCCGATGATGGTTCGCAAGAGCACCGACTTGCCGCCGCCCGAGGCGCCGACAAGTCCCAAGATCTCGCCGCGGCGTATGTCGAGCGAGAGATGGTCGAGCACGACTTGATCGGGAAAGCCGACCACGAGATCGCGCACGCTGATGACCGCTTCGGCGTCCATTCTACATCCCTATTCCCGCGAAAAACATCGCAAACAGGCCGTCGAGCACAATAACGAGAAAGATCGACTTGACCACCGAGGTTGTCGTCTGCAGTCCGAGCGACTCGGCACTTCCTTTGACGCGCAAGCCCTCGGCGCAGGCAACGACGCCGATCACCAGCGCCATGAACGGCGCCTTGGTGATGCCCACTTCGAAATGCGCGACCGAGACGGCATCCCTGAGGCGGGCGATATAGATCGCCGGGCTCATGCCGGCGTAGAACCATTCGACAAGCCCGCCCCCGAAAAGCGCCGAGATCGAGCCAAAGAATGTTAAGGCCGGCAGGGCGCAGACCAGTGCGATCACGCGCGGCAGCAAAAGCACTTCGACGGGGTCGAGCCCCATCGTGTAAAGCGCGTCGATTTCCTCGCGCATTTTCATCGAGCCGAGTTCCGCCGTGTATGAACTGCCGGAGCGGCCGGCGACCATTATGGCGACGATCAGAACGCCGATCTCACGCAGCACGAGGATACCGACGAGATCGACGGCGTAATCTCCGGCCCCGAACTTGCGGAAATGAAATATGCCCTGTTGCGAGATGATGCCGCCGATCAGAAAGGTGATGAGAAAGATGATGGGGACGGCGCGCAAGCCGACGCGGTCGAGCTGATAGACTACGGAGATCGGACGCAACCTGCGCGGATCGCGCAAGACGCGCAACAAGGCGTCGCCCAGCCGTCCGAGCATTTCGACGAAGACGACGAGATCGGCGCCGGCGTTCACCGTCGCCCGGCCGATGGCTTCAATTCCGCCGAGCCGCGTTTTCTTTTCGACGCGAAGCCCCGCCGTGCCCCTGACGCGGTCGATCTCGGCTAGGAGACCGCGCATCCGCTCCGGCACGTTTGTGGCCGGCGTTTCCGCGCCCGGCGGTGCTCGAAGCAGCCGCTCCAGGAGACAGGCGCCAAATGTGTCGATTTCCGCGATGCCGCCCAGGTCGACGCGGATCTTGCGATTCTGCGCGTCGCGCAGCGCATGTTCGACCAAAGGCTCGAGAGCGGCCACATGCGCGCTGGTCCAGGAACCGGACAAGATGATATCTAGCGCATCGCCCCGCACTGCGCTCCGCAAAGGCTGCATCATGCTCTCAATGCGCTAAAAGAATAGGCACTTCGGCGCGCGCGACGACCTCGCGCGTCGTTCCGCCCAGCATCCATTCCCGAAGGCGCGAATGGCCGTAGGCCCCCATGACGATCAGGTCGGCGGCCATTTTGCTCGCTTCGCCCAGCAGGACTTCGGAAACCGAACGGCCCTTGGCCTCGATAGAGCGCAGCTCCGCCTTCGCGCCGTGGTATCGCAGATGCGCTGTGACAACGAGCGGGTCCTCATGCTCCTCGTCCTCTCCGAGGCTGTCCACCATGACGAGGCGCACGTTTGTGGCCGCGCGTAGCAAAGGCATTGCCTCCGCAAGAGCGCGCGCCGATTCGCGCGTATCGCGCCAGGC
>JASHVQ010000235.1 GCA_030044485.1 Methylovirgula sp.
CGTGAACCGAGTCAAAACGCAGAAGATGCGCATTGGTTTCGACCGGCCCCAGATCGTTGATGGCTACGACGCGAATGTCGCGGCGGCCCGATTTGACGATGGCGCGCAAGACATTGCGCCCGATGCGCCCGAATCCGTTGATCGCGACATTCACCGCCATTCTCAAAACCTTCCTAAGCGCGGAAAAGTCGGCGCCGTATCCTGACCCATCACGAGCTGGATTTCCTGCGAAGTCGAAGGGAAATTCGTCGCCGCGGGCCGCCGCATCGGGACTTGCCCAGTTCTCCCAGCCTCACCGGTCTTCTGCGTCGCAACGGATCGACCATCAAGCCGGCATCGCGACCCGATCGCCCGAAAGCATCACATTCCGCCTGCCATGCGCGCCGAGGGCGGCCATTGTCTCGCATGAGAAGGAATTCCACGCAAGACGGCGCGCCTTTGTGCATTGCAATCCGCGGCCCGCCATAATGTCGCGGGCAAATCGCCCGCAGGCGCCTGCCGCAGGCCGCGATGCGCTCGCCGGCGCGCCTTTGAATCTCCGAGCGGCGTTGATTTTCCGACGCGGCCAGCCCTTCCCGCCTGCCGGGTCGCGAGCCAACGCGCATGCTTTGCTTCGTTCCGCGATGAAGCTGCGCTTGGCGCGCATAAGCGGACGTAAACCTCTGCTGCCAGATCGCGTAACGCAAGGTTATGGAAGGCAATTTGGCTGTGGGAAGTTGGCGCTCCGGGCGTTGACGGAGGCGGCGAACGGGCGCCTAATGACGAGGTCTGGACTGATCGGATGAGTACGCCAGCTCGATTGAAGACCGCGCTTAAAAGCCTTGTCGCCGCCCTCGACCAGCTCGAAGCCGCTTGCGAGCGGCGCCTGCAGGCGGAAGCCGAGCGCAACGACATCGAAGAAGAATTCGCGGTCCTGCAAGACGACCGGGCGCGGCTCGCCGTCGAACTTGATGGCGCGGTCGCCCGCTCGCAGTCCCTGGAACTGGCCAACAACGAAGTGGCGCGCCGCCTCGCCAAGGCGCGCTTGGCGATCAAAGAAATGATGTCGCACGCGGCGATGTAGTGTTTTCGATGGGGTCGGCTCATGGCGCAGGTTACCGTTAATATCGCGGGTCACGTTTACCGGGTTGCCTGCGGCGAGGGCGAGGAAGCCCACCTCCAGGATCTCGGGCGCCAGATCGACGAGCGAATCGAGAAGCTCAAACGCGACTTCGGCGAGATCGGCGATCAGCGCCTGACCATCATGGCGGCGATCACCATCGCCGACGAACTTTCCGAGGCCAAACGGCGCATTGCCGGGCTTGAAGTCGACGTCGTCAACCTAAAATCCGACAGGACCGCGCTCGAAGCCGAAAGCGACGAATGGGCCGACCGCATCGCCGAGACGCTCGGCGAAACGGCGGCGCGCATCGAGCGCGTAACGCAGCATCTGAACGCCCGCGGATAGACATTATCTGACCAGTCGCGGATCGGAGGCCTTTGGGCTATGCCTACGCCCGGGGGATTGCTGAGTCGCGTCGTCTGGCCGATCCATGCCCGCCAAACATGTCTTCACCGTTGCGCCCGGAGCGCCCTTCCTGCAGTCCTGCGTCGCCGCGCTGCTCGACGGACGCATCGTCGAGGGTTTTTCGCGCAGGCTCGGCCCGCTCGATATGGCGCAAGCCACGATCTACGTCCCGACCCGCCGCGCGGCGCGCGGGCTCGCCGATGTTTTCGCCGGCGCGCTCGGGCGTCCAGCTTGCCTGTTGCCGAAGATTCTGCCGCTCGGCGGACTGGAGGAGACCGAGACAAGCTTGCTCTTCGAAGCCTCCGAGCTCGGCTCGCCGCTCGGCGGGCGCCAGGCGGCGAGCCCCATCTGGCGGCGCCTGCAGCTCGCCGTCCTGGTGCAGGGATGGGCGCGCGCCTTGCGCCACGCCGTCGTCTCGGTGGACAGAGACGGAACCATCGTCACCGACGAGTCCGAACTTTGTCTCGTCGGCACGTCGGCGGCCGATGCCTGGCATCTCGCCGGCCAGCTCGCCGACCTGATCGACGAGCTGATCGTCGAGGGCGTCGCCTGGGAAAAGCTCGATCCGCTGGTTCTGCCGGAGTTCGATCGCTACTGGCGAATCACGCTCGACTTTCTCGACATTGCGATGCGCGAATGGCCGGGGATTCTCGCGCGTCACAATCGCGTCGATGCGGCACGCCGCCAGCAGGCGCTCGTCGAAGCGCAGATCGCGCGCCTCGAACCGGACCGAGGTCCGGTCGTCGCCATCGGTTCGACCGGCACCAATCGCGCCACGGCGCGCCTGCTTGCCGCCATCGCCGCTGCGCCGCACGGCGCCCTCGTATTACCCGGCCTCGATCTCGGGCTCGACGATGACGCCTGGGCGCGGATCGGCGACGGTTTCGCGGACGAGCCGGGTTTCGGCCATCCGCAGGCGGCGCTCGCCCGCTTGCTGCCGATTCTCGGCGTGAAGCGCGGCGACGTTATCGAAATCGGCCATCCGCCGCCGGCCCGCGCCGCGCGCGACCTGTTGCTCTCCGAGGCGCTGCGTCCCGCCGATACGACCGAAATGTGGGGTGCCTATCGTGCCCGCGCCGCAGGCGAAATCGGCCCGGCACTCGAAGGCGTGACGCTGATCGAGGCTGCGGACGAGCGCGAAGAGGCGCTTTGCCTGGCGATCGCGTTGCGCGAAGTGCTGGAGACGCCCGGCGCGACCGCCGCGCTGGTAACGCCCGCCCGCGATCTGGCGCGCCGCGTAGCCGCCGAGCTTGGGCGTTTTGGAATCGAGATCGACGATTCGGCGGGCGAGCCCTTGAGCGCCAGCCCCTACGGCACGCTGGCAAGGCTCGTCGCGCTCGCCGCGGCGAGCCGGTTGGCGGGCGCCGACATGGTCGCGCTTCTCGCCCACCCGTTGACGAGCTTTGGCCTGCCGCGCGCCGAGGTCGAGCGATTGGCGCCGCTTTTCGACATCGGTCTAATGCGCCAAGGCCGCGCATTGTCGAGCTTTGCCACGCCGATGCAAGCCGTCGCCGCCGGGCGGCGCCTCGCCGAAGATCGTTTTGCGCACCCCGCCTTGAAGCGCATCGCCGCAGAGGATTGGCGGAAACTCGAAGATTTGCTCGCCCGTGCGCAGACCGCGCTCGCCGCGCTCATGCGGCTTGAGGGAACGCACGGGCTCTGCGCCTGGATTGACGCGCATCGCTTCGCCCTCGATCAAGCGACGCAGGCGCGCGGCGAAGATGCCGAGGCATTCGACGTTCTGTCCAACGAGCTGAACCACTGCGCGAAAACGTCCGACCTGAAATTCGATGCCGAAGCCTATGCGCTGTTCATCGCGCAATGCATGGCGGAGACGATGCTGCGAAGCCCGAAGCGCATGCATCCGCGTCTCAAAATCTTCGGCCTGCTTGAAGCGCGCCTGATGGACGCGGATGTGATGTTGCTCGGCGGCCTCGACGAGGCAATTTGGCCGCCCCAGGCCAAAGGCGATGCATTCCTCAATCGGCCGATGCGCGCTGCGCTCGGCCTGACGCCGCCCGAGCGCAAGCTCGGCCAGACGGCCCATGATTTCGTCATGGCCATGGGACATGCGCGCGTCGTCATGAGCCGTGCCGGCAAGCGCGACGGCACGCCGACGGTCGCCTCGCGTTTCGTGCAAAGGCTCGCGGCGGTCGGCGGCAAGGAGTTCGACGCCTGCCGCGACCGCGGGAAAATCTACGTCGCTCTGGCGCGCGCCATCGACGCTCCCGCCGCGATGCCCGCCGCCGCGAAGCGGCCCATGCCCCGCCCGCCGGTCGAATTGCGGCCGAGCCGTCTCAGCGTGACGCGCATCGAGATGCTGCGCCGCGATCCTTACGCGATCTATGCCGAGTTCATCCTGAGGCTCGTGGAGCTGCCAGCCGCCGACCAAGCCGAAGAGCGGCGCATCATGGGCAGCGCGATTCACGAGGTACTCGCCAATTTCACGACTCGCTTTGCCTGCGGGCCGCTGCCGCCCGAAGCCGCCGCAATCCTTGCCGATATGATGAGCGCCGCCTTCGCGCAGGAGCGCGACGATCCGGATTTCGCGATCTTCCAATGGCCGCGCATCGCGCGCGCCATACGCTTCTATATCGATTTCGAAT
>JASHVQ010000236.1 GCA_030044485.1 Methylovirgula sp.
TCTTACCCTGGCTCTTGGCGGGCTTGGCCTCTTTGGCTTGCTTGGCCTTCTTTGCCGGCTTGGGCGCCTCCGCGGCTTTGGCTTCGCTCTTGGCAGCCTTGGCCTTGGGCGCGGGGGCTGGCTCGACGGGCTCGGGCTCCGGCGCGGCGACCTCGGCCTTGGCGCCTTGCCCTTCCATCTTCTCGGCGATACGCGCCGCCTTGCCGCGCCGGTCGCGCAGATAATAGAGCTTGGCGCGCCGCACCTTGCCTTTGCGCACGACCTTGATCGAATCGATCATCGGCGCATAAAGCGGGAAGACGCGCTCGACGCCTTCGCCATAGGAGATCTTGCGCACCGTGAAACTTTCGTTGAGGCCGCCGCCGCTGCGCGCGATGCACACGCCTTCATAGGCCTGGACGCGCGTGCGTTCGCCTTCCTTGACTTTGACGTTGACGATGAGCGTGTCGCCCGGCTGGAACTCGGGGATCTCGCGCGCGGCGGCGAGTTTGGCGGCCTGGGCGCGCTCCAGATCTTCGATGATGTTCATGGGAATTCCTGCCGTTTCGCCTCGGGGCGAAGCCCACGGCGAGCGTTTCGGGACGCTGTTGTAAGTTGAGGGCGGGCTCTTACACGAGCCCGCCCGGCTTGTCGAGACATGCCCGGAGGGCGTTGATCTTACCGCCTTTGTCTGAGAAAACGAGAGGCCGATTCTGAACGGGGACACCCATGGCCGGCGCCTGCACCGAGGGCCTCAATACGGGATTTGTGGCGCTGGGCTATGCCAAGGTCGGGTTTCTCGGCATCGTCCAAGGCATTACCGAGCTTCTGCCGATTTCTTCGACCGCGCATATGCGGGTCGTGCCCGCGCTGCTCGGCTGGCAGGATCCCGGCTCGGCCTTTTCGGCCGCCATGCAGGTCGCCGCGCTTGCCGCCGTCGTCGGCTATTTCTGGTCTGACGTCGAGGGCCTGATCTTCGGCTCGCTCGCGGCGATCTCGCGCGGCAGGTTCAACGACTGGCATTTGCGCTTCTGCGTCTGGATCCTGATCGCCACGCTGCCGATCATCATCGCCGGCGTGCTCCTCGCGCCGCTGCTCAATGCCTGCAATTCGCCGTTGCGCAGGCTCGACGTGGTCGGCATTTCCTGCATCGTCATGGCGGCGCTGCTGGCGCTCGCCGAAATCTATTCGCGCCATAAGCGCACCTTCGACCACATCAATCTCAACGATGCTTTGATCGTCGGCCTCGCCCAGGCGGGCGCGCTGATCCCCGGCGTGTCGCGCTCGGGGGCGACGCTGACCGCGGCGCTGTTTCGCGATCTGACGCGCCCCGAGGCCGCGCGCTTTTCCTTTTTGCTCGGCATCCCGGCAATCGCCGCCGCTGGCTTCAAGGAACTCTACGAACTGCACAAGGCGCATCTCTCCGGCCACGGTTGGGCGGTCCTCGCCTTTGGTCTCTTTGTCGCTTCGCTCTCGTCCTTCGTCGCTATCTGGGGACTTTTGCGCATCCTCGAGCGGTTTTCCGCCTGGCCCTTCGTCGTCTATCGCTTTCTGCTCGGCGTCTTTCTGCTCTTTGGCGTCTATGCGAACTGGTTTCCCAACTGATCGCAAAAGCGGCATGGTGAAATATGCAGGCCCCGCCGCGTTATCTGCCCGCCGGTGAGACGGCGCTCGTCGTCGAATTCGGCGCGGCGATCGACCCCGCGCTCAACGCGCGCGTGCGCGCGCTCGATCGCGCGCTCGCGGCTTGCCCCGTCGACGGCGTCGTCGAGACGGTGCCGACCTATCGCTCGCTGATGATCCATTTCGATCCGCGCGCGCTGTCGAGCGCGGCGCTGATCGAGCACATCCGCGCCCTCGCGCTCGAGCCCGAAAGTGGCGAAGCGCCGCGCCATTGGATCGTGCCCATCTGCTATGCGGCTCCGCATGCCGAGGATCTCGCCGAAGTCGCCGCCTTGCTCGATCTGGCGCCGGAGCGCGTCGCCGCCCTGCACGCCGGCGCGACCTATCGCGTCTACATGTACGGCTTTGCGCCCGGCTACGTGTTTCTCGGCGGCCTGCCGGCGCAGCTTTCGATCTCGCGGCGGCCCACGCCGCGCCCGCCCGTGCCGCCCGGCGCGGCGCTCATTGCCGGCGGCCAGGCGCTGATCGCCAGCATTCCCATGCCGACCGGCTGGTACAATCTCGGCCGCACCCCCGCCGTGCTTTTCGATCCGCGCCGCAATCCGCCGGTCAGCATCGACGTCGGCGATGCCGTCAGCTTCGAGCCGATCGAGGCGGCGCGTTTTGCGGCTCTCGAGCAGATGGCGCGCCAAGGCCTGCCGGTGGCGCGGCAGAAGACGTGACATGCCGGGACAATTGCGGATCCTGCGCGCCGGCCCGGGCGCGACCATCCAGGACGGCGGCCGAATGCACTTCCGCCGCTACGGCATAACGCCCGCCGGGCCGATGGACTGGGCGGCTTTCCGCACCGCCAATCTCGCCGCCGGCAACGATCCCGAGCGCGCCGCCGGCATAGAGATCGGCCCGGGCGTTTTGGAAATCGCCAGCGAGGCCGATGCGCCGCTCGGCGTCGCCTTTTGCGGCGGCGGCTTTTCCTGGCGGCGCGGCGAGCAGGAATTCGGTCCCGCCGCGCGGCTCGTCCTGCGTCCCGGCGAAAGATTGCAGGCGCGGCCGGCCGCCGGCGCCTTTGCTTATCTCGCCGTCGCCGGCGGCCTCGCCACGCCGCTCGAACTCGGCAGCCGCGCCACCCAGACGCGGGCCCATATGGGCGGTATCGAAGGCCGGATGTTGCGCGACGGCGACGGGCTGGCGCTTCTCGCGCCGCGCGCGGCTTTCGCCGAGGCGCGCATCGCGGCGCCCTGGCTTGCGCCGAATTCAGCGCCGCTGCGCGTCGTGCTCGGCCCGCAGGACGATTATTTCGGCGCGGCGGCGCTGGCCACATTCTTCACCGCCGAATTCCGCGTGACCGCGGCGACGGATCGCATGGCCTATCGGCTCGAAGGCCCGGAGATTGCGCATAGCCGCGGCTACAACATCGTCTCCGACGGCGTGGCGCTGGGCGCCATTCAGATTTCCGGCGACAAAAAGCCGCTTGTGCTGATGGCCGATCATCCGCCCACCGGCGGCTATCCCAAGCTCGGCCACATCGCGCGGGCCGACATCGGGCGCCTGGCGCAGATGCGGCGCGGCGAAACCTGCCGCTTCCTGCGCGTCAGCCCCGAGGAAGCGCGAATCGCGCTGCTGCGCTTCGAAGAGGAGATTGCCATGACGGCGCGCCATATTTTTCCATTCGCGGCGCGCGGCGATGGGCCGCGTCCGCCCAACGAAGGGGGCGGAGGGTGGCTGGCGCGTTGACTAGGGCGCGGCAAACTGGTCTATCGGCTTGCAATCAATCGACACAGATTGTGATTTGCGCGCGCCGAACTGCTTAACTTATTGATTTAGCGGATTATCAACGGGGGAATTCGAGTCGGGAACCATGCAGCCGAACGCCGATGCCGCTACGGGTCTTGGCTTGGTGGTGCCGCTTGAGAAGGCGTGGCATTTTCGCGAGCTTATCCGCGCCGTCGTGCGGCGCGAGCTGGCGGCGCGCTTCCGCGGTTCGGTTCTCGGCTGGCTCTGGGCGATCTTCGGCCCGCTGCTGATGCTTTCCGTCTACACTTTCATCTTTTCCTCGGCCATCGGCATCCGCTCGGCTGCCGCTTCGCGGGGGGTGGCGAATTATTCGCTGCAGATTTTCGTCGGCCTTATCGTCTTCAATCTCTTCAGCGAAGTCGCCTATCGCGCTCCGGCGCTCTTGCACGAGAACGCCAACTTCATCAAAAAATCGATCTTTCCGAGCGAGACGCTGGCCTGGACCGCGACGATCCGCGCCGTCGTCTATGCGGGGATCAGCTTCGGCGTGCTGCTCATCTTCGAGATCGCGCTCTTGCATCGGCTGCCGCCGACAATGCTGCTGCTGCCCCTGGTGATCGGCCCTTTCTTCATGTTTCTGCTGGGTGCGAGCTGGTTTTTGATGGCGCTTGGGTCGTTCACGCGCGACGTGACGCATCTGATGGCATCGATCGTGCCGGTCTTCATGTTCGCCACGCCCATCTTCTATTCGATCAGCGACGCGCCCCCCAAGTTGCAGATCCTGCTCCACTGCAACATCGTCGGCGATTACGTCGAGATGGTGCGCGACGTAGTGCTGCTGAACGTGCTGCCCAATCCCATCCTCTACTTCGGGAGCCTGCTTGCTTCGCTTCTCATCTTCCGCTCCAGTTATCGCTTCTTCATGCAATACAAGAGCGTCTTCGTCGATGTCATCTGACGTTGTGATCAACTGCCAAAGAGTGGGCAAAGCTTTTCAGCTCTACAAGCATCGCAACGACCAGCTGATGCAGACGCTCTTCGGCCGCTGGAAGCAGTATTATTATCCGCATTGGGTGCTGCGCGACATAAGCTTCGAGGTCCAGCGCGGCGAGTGCTGGGGAATTATCGGCCGCAACGGAACGGGCAAGACGACCTTGCTGCAGCTCATCTGCGGCATCAGCCAGCCGACCCACGGCAATGTGGAGGTTTCCGGCCGCGTCGCGCCGATCCTGGCGCTCGGGGCGGGCTTCGATCAGGAACTGACCGGACGCGAGAATGCGATGATCGGCGGCGCCGTCCTCGGATTGCGCCGCAAGGAAATCCTGGCGCGGCTCGATTCCATCGAGGCGTTTGCCGACATCGGCGAATTCTTCGGCCAGCCGCTGAAAATGTATTCGAGCGGCATGCAGGCGCGCCTTGCCTTTGCGGTCTGCGCTCACGCCGATGCCGATATTCTGATCGTCGACGAGGCACTGGCGGTCGGCGACGCGACATTCTCAAAGAAATGCGACGACTATATCAGGAAGTTCGCGGCGCGCGGCACGATCCTGGTAGTCTCGCACGATCTTCAAACGCTCGAACTGCTCTGCGATCACATCATCTGGATCGAAGACGGCCGAGTCGCGGCCTGCGGCCGGCCGGCGGAGGTGACCGCCGCCTACCGCCATGCCTTCGGCATTCCGAGCACGTTCAGGGCGGCGCAAGCGCGCGCCATCGGCTAGAACCGGCCCTAGGTCGTATCCAAGGAAAACGGCTCGGAGGGCAGGGGCGCCTGCCCTTCTCCGGCCGGCGCGCCAAAACCTGCCTGTTGGCGCGTGATGAGAACGAGGGCCGCAACGAATTCCACGGCAATCGCCAAGACGATGACGACGATAAGCCGCGGGTCATGGCGCACAAGGCTCTCGGTGCCGATCAGAATTCCGATGTGGATCGAAGGAACGGCGATCAGCGCGGCGACCGTCGTCGCGTTGCGCCCGGTGGCGCTTGAGAGCGTAAGGACGAGACCCATCGCCAGCAGCGCATGGGCGAGCGCCAGAATCGGAATGCAGAAGCGCTTGGCCGCCTCGCTCGTCCATTGGGCGGCGAGATAGGGCGGCGTCCCGGGGCCGGGCGCCGCGGCCAGAAATTTCTTCAGCGGCAGTTCGAAAACGCCGACCCAGTTGCGCTTCGGCATGCCGTTCGTGCCCTGCATGTCGAGCTGGATCACATATTCGTCGAAATCGGCGGTGCGCATCTGGCTCGAGCCGATCGGCCGGCTTTCGAACGAACCGTGGGTCATCACCAGCAGCACGCCGCGTTCGTTGCGGCGGAATTCGGTCGTCTGCGCGGTGATGATTTCCTCTTCGTTCTTTGCGACGTTGAACTGATGGATGAACATGCCGCTGACGACGTCGGGCGATTTCCAGCGCTGAAAATAGAGTGTGCGCGTGCCGTTGTCGAACGTATAGAACTGCGCCGGCTCGAGGAGCCGGTGGTTCAACGAATTGCGGATGACATAGATCACGTCGTGCATCTGCCCCACGTAGGCGGGAGCGACGAAGCAGGATATCCAGTAGCCGAAGCCGACGGCCAGGCCGGCGACGAGCACCGCCGGCAGACAAATCGAAACGACCGAAAGCCGCAGCGAATAAAGGACGGCGATCATGCCGTCCGCCGCCATGCGCGAGAACTCCAAAGCCACCGCGATGCCGACCGCCATAGGCAGCGCGATATAGACCACGGTCGGCAAGGTCCCGAGCAAGGCCGGCAGAAGCAGGCCGCTGCGCAGCGCGGCCGTCGGCAGATAATGAAAGAGCGATGTCAGCACCACCGGCACGCACAGGCCGGTCTCCAACACCAGAACCGTGATCAGAATCCGTCTGGCGAGATAAAGATAGAGCAGCCGGGGGATCGTCATCTGGACCTTTGCAGCATTACACCCGCCCCGATTCGGCGGCCGCAAGGCATCTTGCCGGAATGAGGCGCGATGCAATAATCACGTTCATATTCCCGCCGGACCCCCGGACCAATCTCGACCCGGCCCGCAAAGCTGGTTATGGTGGGGAGGACTCAAGATTTGACCGATTTTTTCGCGGTTTTGCCTGAGATTTGCCACGTCCGATGATGCAATCGGCAGTTGGGTTTGCTTATAACAACAAGGAAATTTGGATCAAGCATGGCGGGGTCGGATCGGCCTGCGGCCGGTTCGCCTGTCGTGAGGTCGGTTCGAAGATGCGCAACCCTTAAGGGCTGAGGACACAGCCTGCGGGTTCGATGGGGAGCGTAAGCCGTGAATATTTCGGATCCGGCAGAGAGATTTGCGGCCAAAACGGCGGCGCTCGAAACTTCCTTTCGTCTGCCGCTGGTGAGCGTCGTCGTCGTCAATTACAATTATGGCCGCTTCCTCGATCAGGTGGTCGACAGCATATTCCAGCAAACCTATCCGAACGTCGAATGTATCGTCGTTGACAACGCCTCGACCGA
>JASHVQ010000237.1 GCA_030044485.1 Methylovirgula sp.
TGCGCGGCGCCGAGAAAGGCGCGGCCAAAAAGCGGGCGTTGAGCGCCCGTGCCGGCGCGGATCTGGAGGCCTGGCGCTTGGCCGCCCCGCGGCTTGCGGCAGAATAAGCCGCCGCTTCATGATAACGTCTTGAAGCGGCTTTCAGGTCGCCGGCGCGGGTTGGGCGGCTTGTGCCTTGGCGTCGGCGAGGCGCGCCCGAGCGGCGCGCGGCTCATCGCATTGAGTTCGGCGTCCTGAATTGGCTCTACGGCATCGACCGGCAAGGGAGGTTTCGCATGTTCAATCTCAACGACATCCTGCAAAGCGCCCAAGGCGGCCAGGCGATCAACAATCTGGCGCAGCGCTTCGGCATCACGCCGGAACAGGCTCAGGCCGCGGTCCAGGCCATGATTCCGGCGATCTCGGCAGGGCTGGCCAAGGCCGCCGCCAGCCCGGGCACATTGGGCAAGGTCATTTCGGCCATAACGGACGGCGACCATCAGGCGTCTTATGCGAGCCCGGCGGCGGCGCAGTCGCCGGCCGCCGCGCAAAAGGGCAGCGACGCGCTTTCGCAAGTCCTCGGCTCGAGCCACATCGTCCAACAGATCGCCCAGCAGGTGGCGCGCGTCACCGGCTTGCGCCCCGACTTGATCATGCAGATGTTGCCGACGGTGATTTCGATAGTGCTCGGCGGCCTTGCGACCTCGATGCGCAATCAGGGGCTGGGCGGCATTCTCGGGCAATTGTCGAACGCCGCCCAACAGGGCAATCTCGGCTCGAGCGGCGGTCTTATGGGCGTATTGTCGAGCCTCCTGGGGGGACTCTTCGGCGCCAAGCCGGGCGATTCCTCTTCGCTGAACGCCGGCCTTGCGTCGCTGACGAAAATGTTCGCCTCCGGTTCGCTGCCGGCGAGCATCACGCAGTCGGGACTCGAAGATTCGATCGGCAAGATCCTGAGCAGCGGCCGCCCCTAGGCCGACACGGCGCGCCGGCTCAGCTCAGATTGTTGGAGATCGGAACAAATTTCGCGGAGAGCGCGGTGCCGATGGCGCGCGCGCCGACGATGATCGCAACGGATATCATTCCGGCGATAAAGACATATTCGATAGCGGTTGCGGCGCGCTCGTCGGCCAGGAAACGTCGAATGATCCGCATGGTCTCCTCGGCGCTCAATCTGCCCAATGACGGATGGAGGAAGCGTTAACGCGAACACCGAGATCGGCCCTCAAGGCACACCAAAGGGCGGGTACCCGCCATTGCGGGCCAGCGCCGGCGTGGCTATTTAGGCTACCGCACGGGTGAGGCCGCCTTCCGCAGTTTGCGAGCAACGTGAGAACGTTACGATAGCTGCATGAATAGGCTGAACTTTTACTGAAAAGTGCTGACGAAAGTTCGACATGGCCCGCGACGTTTCGGATTCAACGCCCATCACGTCGCGCGATGCGCTTGTCGCTTGGTTCGAAGCGGGCGCCAAGCCGCCCGCCCAGTTTCGCATCGGAACCGAACACGAGAAATTCGCCTTCTTTCAGAACGGCCACGCTCCGGTCCCTTACGGGGGCAAGGGCATCGGCGCTCTGCTTGCGGGAATGCAGGCGCAGCTCGCCTGGGAATCTATCGTCGAGCACGGCCACATCATCGGTCTTCACGACGCGGCGAGCGACGCCGGCATCTCGCTCGAACCCGGCGGCCAGTTCGAGCTTTCGGGCGCGCCTTGCGCGACGATTCACGCAACCCAGGCCGAGCTCGATCGGCATTTCTCGGCGCTGCGCGAAGTCGCCGGACCGCTGGGCATCGGCTTTCTCGGGCTCGGCATGAGTCCGACGTGGCGGCGCGACCAGATTCCGCGAATGCCGAAGCGCCGCTACGAGATCATGTTCGATTACATGCCCAAGGTCGGCAGGCTCGGCCTCGACATGATGTTGCGGACCTCGACCGTGCAGGCCAATCTCGACTATGCGAGCGAGGCCGACATGGTGAAAAAACTCCGCGTGGCGCTCGCCCTTCAACCGCTGATCACCGCGCTTTTTGCCAATTCGCCGTTCACCGACGGCAAGCTCAACGGCTATCTTTCGATGCGCTCGGAGATCTGGCGGCACACCGACAAAGACCGGACGGGGATGCTTGCCTTCGCCTTCGAGCCCGGCATGGGGTTCGAGCGCTATGCGGATTATGCGCTCGCCGTGCCGATGTATTTCGTCAAGCGCGGCGAGACCTATCATGACGTCGCCGGCGCGAGCTTCCGCGATCTTCTCGCCGGGCGCCTTCCCGCCTTGCCGGGGGAACGCGCTACCTTTTCCGATTGGGTCAATCATCTGACGACGATATTTCCGGAAGTGCGGCTCAAGCGCTTTCTCGAAATGCGCGGCGCCGATGTCGGCGCGCGTCGCTTCCTGACCGCGCTGCCCGCCTTTTGCGTCGGGCTACTTTACGATCCCGCGTCGCTGGACGCGGCCGCGGACATCGTGCGCCCCTGGAGCGCCGAGGCGCGCCAGCATTTGCGCGACGAAGTCCCGAGGCTCGGCCTCGCCGCGCATATCGCAAAACGCAGCCTGCGCGACATAGGCCGCGAGGTTTTGGCGCTGGCGCGGCAAGGTTTGGCGCGGCGTGACAGGCGCGACAATGCCGGCCGGGATGAAACGGCCTATCTCGATCCGCTCGATGCGGTGGTCGCGGGCCGCACGCAAGCCGAGGATCTGATCGAAAGATACAAGACGCGCTGGGGCGGCGACGCCGATCGGGCCTTCAGCGAATGCGCCTATTGAGCCGCTCTGACCGGCGAACTCGCGGGCTCGACGAAGGGATCATAGCTAAAATCCTCGCCGTTGCTGACGCGCAAATGACGCGGCTCGGCGAGTGCGGACGTGCCGACCTCCTGCGCACGGACGACGCCGCTCGCATCATAGCTATGCGTCCAGAATTCGACGCGCACATGGCCGCCAACCTTGACGCACGTCGTGTTGTCGACGGAGGCAAAGCCCGCTCCATAGGCCGCGCATCTGTCGAGCGCCATCCACGCCGCGGCGCCTTCGGGTAAGGCGCCGCCCGCATAGGTCGGCGATGCCCACGCAAGAACGAAGAGACTCGCAAGACAAAGAGGACTTGAGCCCGCACGCGTCGAAATCATAGGTCATCCGCAAATATGTCGCCGATCGCAACAACCGGCCGAACCCGCTCCCTTGCTTTTCGTAGGAAGAGTTTGAGGCAATATCGTGGAGCGGCGCGACGCGGCGCCGATTTGCTGGCGGCGCACTATCCTTCTGTGCAGCCGATGCAAATTGGCGGCGCGCCGGGCAATTCAGCCGGCTCGACGGCAAATTCAGGCAAAGTTCCGACTTTCGGCCTAGTCTTGACGCATTCGCCAATCGCCGAGTGCCGCTTGGACGAGGGCCAAGCCTGCCACCGCGGCCGTATCGCCACGCAATATGCGCGGCCCCAGCGACAGACGGACGACCGAAGGCCTGGAGAGAATCGCCGCCCGTTCGCCGGAATCGAAGCCGCCTTCCGGCCCGACCAGTACGGAAAGCTGCGTCTTGCGCGTGGCCTTTGCCGCGGCGAGCGCGGCGAGCGGATCCAATCCATCCGCGTCCTCGTCGCAGAAGATGAGCAGGCGCGCGTCGCTCCAGGCCGCAAGCAGAGAATCGAGAGGCATGGGGGCGGCGACGCTCGGCAAAGCGAGAACGCCGCACTGCTCGGCGGCGGCGATGACATTGGCGCGCATCCGCGCGAGATTGACGCGCTCCGTCTGCGTGTGGCGTGTCAGGACCGGCTGCAACAGCGCGGCTCCCATCTCGACCGCCTTCTGCACCATGTAATCTTGGCGCGCATGTTTGAGGGGCGCGAAAAGATAATGCAGATCTAATGCCGCCTCCTGCGGGCGCGTCAGGTCGCGGGCGACGAGCCCGACCTTCTTCGGCCCGATCGAAAGAACGGCGCGCCATTCCCCGTCGCGCCCGTTGAAGACGCGAATTTCGGCGCCATCGGAAAGACGCAATACGTTGCGCAGATGATGGGCCTGAGCCGGATTGAGCTCGACCCGGAGGCCGGCGCCGAGCGGGGCTTCGACGTAAAGCCGCCGCGCGGTGAAATCGTAGCGTGCCATGCCTCGTCTCCGGGCGCCGGCTTGCCGGTCACACCGCGCATTTGCTATGAAACCCATGGGTCATATTCAAGCCGATTGTGAGGATCCGCCATGCTGCTGAGATCCCGCCGACCGCGGGTTTCCCGCATCCTTTTCGCGGCCACGCTCGCCGCTTTCGTGCTCTCGCCTTGCCTGGCGATTCTCGCGCCGGCCGTGGCCGGCGAATGTAGCGACGACATAGCCAACCTCAGCAAGAAGCGGCAGGAGATCATTGACGACCTGAACCGGCTTGCAATGAATTCGCCCAACCACCAGCTCGATCCGGCGGTCTCCTGTCCGAAACTGCGCGAACTCGCGGAGGCGGAAACGCAACTTGTCGCCTATCTGCAGAAGAACAAGGACTGGTGCATGGTGCCCGACGAAGCCATCACCAATATCACCATGAGCCTCGGCCGCTCCAAGATGGTCGCCGGCCGGGCGTGCCAGATCGCCGAACAGATCAAGAAGAACCAAGAAGCGGGCGGTCTCGAAGGCGGCGCCCAGAAACTGCCGTCCGGGCCTCTGTGAGCGCATCCGCGTCGCTGCCCGACGGTTCCGCGCTTCTTCTCAAGCACGCGCCGCAAGCCTGGCATCCTTACATCCAGCTCGCGCGTCTCGACCGGCCAACCGGCGGGTGGCTCCTGCTCCTGCCCTGCTGGTGGTCCTCGGCGCTGGCCAGCATCGCCCGGCATGCGCCCCTCAATCTCTGGCATCTGGCATTGTTCTTCGTCGGCGCGGTCGCGATGCGCGGCGCGGGCTCGACCTACAACGATCTCGTCGATCGCGACATCGACGCCAAAGTCGAACGCACGCGCGGCAGGCCGCTGCCTTCCGGCCGGATCGCGCCGCGCGCCGCCACCTTGTTTCTCGTCGTCCAGGCGCTGGCCGGTTTCGCCGTGCTGCTGGCCTTCAACAGGCTTACGATCGAACTCGGCGCGGCCTCGCTTCTTCTCGTCGCCGTCTATCCGTTCATGAAGCGCGTCACCTTCTGGCCGCAGGCGGTTCTCGGCCTGGCGTTCTCGTTCGGCGCCTTGATGGGCTGGGCTGCGGCCTGCGGAAGCCTCGGCGTCGCGGCGCTGCTGCTTTATGACGGCGCCGTCGCCTGGACGATCGGCTACGACACGATCTACGCGCTTCAAGACGCGGGCGACGACCTGATCGCCGGCGTCAAATCCACGGCGCTGCGTTTCGGCGGCCGGGTGCGCGGCGCCGTCGCGCTCTTCTACGCCA
>JASHVQ010000238.1 GCA_030044485.1 Methylovirgula sp.
GGCGTCCCCGGCCTCTCCGACAACATCCGGGTTAAGTCGATCATCGGCCGCTTCCTCGAACACGCCCGCGTCTATGCGTTTGGCGGCGGCCATGGCCTGCCGCATGCCAAGGCGCATGTCTACATCTCGTCGGCCGACTTGATGCCGCGCAATCTCGACCGGCGCGTCGAGGCTCTGGTGCCGATTCTCAACAACACCTGTCACGATCAGGTTCTCGACCAGATCATGGTCGCCAATCTGATCGACAATCAGCAGAGCTATCGCGTCCTGCCGGACGGTTCGAGCACGCGCGTCAGCGCCGCGGGCGAGGAACCTTTCAACGCCCATTCCTATTTCATGACCAATCCGAGTCTCTCGGGGCGCGGCAAGTCTCTGCGCGATTCCAGTCCGAAGACCTTGCTGAAGAGACTGGAGGGCCTGTGAATCTTTCAATGACCAAGCTTTTTGCGAATGTCGCCGCGCGGCCCGAGACCAAGGGTCCGGTCGCGGTGGTCGACATTGGCTCGAACTCGGTGCGGTTGGTCGTCTATGACGGCTTAAGCCGCGCCCCGACGCCGATCTTCAACGAGAAATCGCTGTGCGCCATCGGCCACGGGGTGGCGACGACCGGCGAGCTTTCGCCGGCCGGCGTCGAGCGTGCGCTGGCTTCCCTGCGCCGCTTCAAGACGCTGATCACGATCATGGGGGTCGAGGACGTCTACGCCATCGCCACGGCGGCGGCGCGCGATGCCGCCAACGGTCCGACCTTCATCGCCGACGCGACCGCGGCCATCGGCGCGCCCGTGAATTTGCTCTCCGGTCGCCGCGAAGCCGAACTCTCCGGGTTCGGTGTCATCTCCGGCTTTCACGATCCCGACGGCGTCGTCGCCGACCTGGGCGGTGGATCGCTCGAGCTGATCGAGGTCGAGGGGAGGAAGGTCGGCAAAGGCATAAGCCTGCCGCTCGGCGGCCTGTCGCTGATGGATGCATCCGATCACTCGCTGCGCGCCGCCGTCAAGATCGCGCGCGAGAGCCTCGAGAAGGTCAAGATGCTCAACGAACTGCGCGGCCGCACGTTGTATGCGGTCGGCGGAACATGGCGCGCGCTCGCCAAATTGCATATGCGCCAGCGCAATTATTTCCTGAGCGTCATGCATGGCTACGTGATTCCGGCGCGCGAAGCGGCGGATTTCGCCGGGCTCATCGAGCGCGTCAACGCCGAGGCGCTGGTCGCGGTCGAAAGCGTCGCCCCCGCCCGGCGCCCGTTGCTCGCCTACGGCGCCGTCGTCCTTGACGAACTCATCCGCCGAGCGCGTCCCAAGCAGGTGGCGATCTCGGCGGCGGGCCTGCGTGAAGGCCTGCTCTATGAAAGGCTGAGCAGCGTCGAACGCCGCCAGGATCCCTTGCTGGTCGCGGCGCGCGCCCTCAACGAAATCAACGCGCGCTCGCCGGGCCACGCCCAGGACCTCATCGCCTGGACCGATCAATTCATGCAATCGGCCAAGTTCGACGAGAGCGGCGAGGAAAGGCGCTTGCGTCACGCCGCCTGTCTGCTCGCCGACGTCAATTGGCGCGCGCATCCCGATTACCGCAGCGAGCAGAGCCTCAACGTCATCGCCAACGCGGCCTTTACCGGCATCGACCATCCGGGCCGCTGCTTCATCGCGCTCGCCATGTCCTACCGCTATTTGGGGATCGATGCCGACGTCAATCCGCAGATCCGCGCGCTGGTGTCGCCGCGCATGATCGACCGGGCGCGGCTGCTCGCCGCCATTACGCGCGTCGCCTATCTGATGTCGGCCGGGATGGCCGACGTTCTGCCGCGCACGCCGATGCTCTGCAGCAAGGCAAAATTGACGCTCACGCTGCCGCAGGATTTCGCGGCGCTGGCGAGCGACAGGCTCTACAACCGCTTAAAACAGCTCGGGCGCTTGATCGGGCGCGAGGCCAATCTGCTGATCGGCGAATAAGAACGGCGGGCTTGCGGGCGCGCGATCAGGCTTCTTCGGCCGCCGCCTCGCGCCATTCGAGCGCGACGACTTTGCCGTTCTCGACGCTCAAGGCCAGGCGGCCGTGCTTCAATTCGATGGCCTTTTCGCCGAAAATCTCGCGCCGCCAGCCTTTGAGCGCCGCGACATTGGCGCGATCGCTTGCGGCGATCGCTTCGAGATCTTCGACCGTGGCGATCATTTTCGGCGCCACGCCGTGCGCCTCGCCGACCTGGCGCAGAAGGACCTTGAGAAGCTCGACGGTCGCCCCACCGCTCGAGCGGCGCTCCCGCGTGATCTTCGGCAGAGATTTTGGATCGCGCGCCAGGCCGCGGTGCACCGCGGCGAGAATCTCGACGCCGGCGCGCGAACGCTCCATGCCGCGCGGAAAGGCGCGCATGTTTCCCAATTCCTCGGTGGTGCGCGGCGCGGCCAGCGCAATCTCCATCACCACGTCGTCCTTCAGCACGCGGCCGCGGGGAATATCGCGGCTTTGCGCCTCGGTGTCGCGCCAAGCGGCGACTTCCATGAGGACGGCAAGATCGCGCGGCTTGCGCACCCGGTTGCGAAACCGCTCCCAGGCATTCTCCGGGTTCTGCTCATAGGTTGCCGAAGAGGTCAAAAGCGCCATTTCGTCGTCGAGCCAGGAAAGCCTGCCCGTCGCCTCGAGCTTGCCGTGCAAATACAGGTAGATGTCGCGCAGATGAGTGACGTCGGCGATGGCATATTCGACCTGCGCCTCGGAGAGCGGGCGGCGCGACCAGTCGGTGAAGCGCGAAGATTTGTCGAGGCTTACCTTGGCAATCGCCTGCGCAAGTTCTCCATAGGAAATCTGCTCGCCGAAACCGCAAACCATCGCCGCGACCTGCGTGTCGAACAGCGGCGCCGGCACGAGTCTCGCCAGATTCCAAACGATCTCAATGTCTTGCCGCGCGGCATGAAAGACTTTGACGAGTTTGGGATCGGCCATCAGGTCGAAAAAAGGGGCGAGGTCGAGGCCTTCCGCCAAGGCATCCACGGCGACCGCTTCCTCGGGCGAGGCCATCTGGACGACGCAGAGTTTGGGCCAGAAGGTGGTCTCCCGCAGGAACTCCGTGTCGACGGTGATGAAGGGATGTTGGGCGACGCGGCGGCAGACCTCGGCCAACTCGCGACTCGTCGTAATCAAGCTCATTGGGTCTAGATAAAGGAAAGGATAGGGGCCTTCCAGGGGCGGCTGGCGCTCCATGCCGCTGCGTTCCTTGCCAAAAATCGTGCCATCACGGCGGCCTATCGATCCGCCCAATTCTCGTATATGGAAGGCGCCTCGCTCCCTTCATGGCTGATCATTCCTATGTCTTACCGCATCGCAATCGCCGCTTTTGTCGTCGGAGCAGGTCTGTCCTTGCCCGCCTATTCGCAAACCGCGACACCGGCGCCGGCGACCGCTCCCGCCCAGCCCGAGGCCAAAAAGCCCGAGGCGGAAGCCAAGCCTGAGGCGGGCAATATCTCAACCATCTCTTTCGGCGACTGGAATCTGCGCTGCCGTGCCGATGCGTCGCCGCGTTACTGCGAAATCTCGCAGACGATCGAGGCGCAAGATAAGGCCGGGCCGATTGCCAAGATTTCGGTCGGCCGCCCGTCCCCCGGCGCAAATCTGCACGCCATCATCATTCTTCCCAACAACGTCTCTTTCCCAAGCTCGGTCTTTATCCGCACCGACGTCAACGACAAGTGGGGGGTCGAACTCAATTGGCTGCGCTGCATTCCGGGCGGCTGTTTCGCCGACGCCGAACTGTCGGATGCGACTCTTGCCCATTGGCACAGCCTGGACACGATCGGCAATATCATTTTCCGTGACGCCGCCGGCGACGAAATCTCTCTGCCGATGACCTTTCACGGCTTCGGCCAAGCGCTTGACGCCTTCAATAAATCCTGAATGAAGGCGGCGCGGGGGTTCGTTGAACCTGGCGGCGGTCTTTAAATTCGCGACGAATATGCATCGCTACCGGACACATACGTGCGGCGCTCTGCGCGAGGCGCAGGCCGGCGCCGCGGTCAGGCTTTCGGGCTGGTGCCATCGCATCCGCGATCATGGCGGCGTGTTGTTCATCGATCTGCGCGATCATTACGGGATCACGCAATGCGTCGTCGATCCGGATTCGCCGGCCTTTGCGCTCGCCGAGAAGCTGCGCTCCGAATGGGTGGTTAAGTTCGACGGCGTCGTGCGCCGGCGTCCGGCGGGCACCGAGAATCCGGAAATGCCCACCGGCCTCGTCGAAGTCTACGTGAACGCAATCGAGGTTCTGGGCCCGGCCGCGGAATTGCCGCTGCCGGTCTTCGGCGAACATCAATATCCCGAGGACATGCGGCTCAAATATCGATTTCTCGATCTGCGCCGCGACAAGCTGCACGAAAACATCATGCTGCGCGGGAAAATCATCGACAGCCTGCGGGCGCGTATGAAGGCGCAGGGCTTTTTCGAATTCCAGACTCCGATCTTGACCGCGTCGAGCCCGGAGGGGGCGCGCGACTTCCTCGTGCCTTCGCGTTTGCATCCCGGCAAGTTCTACGCCCTGCCGCAGGCCCCGCAGCAGTTCAAACAGCT
>JASHVQ010000239.1 GCA_030044485.1 Methylovirgula sp.
CGCGCCGCCGCCATGCCGCCCTGTGAGGCGACGATTGCGCCACCATGAATCCAGTCCGGCAGGACGCGCATGCGGCCCGCATATTCGGTATAGGCCTCGATGAGATCGAGGGGTGTTTCACCGAAAAGAATGCGGCCGGTCATTGTAGCGGACCAGACTTTGATCTCGGCCGAGCGCAAAGCCCTCAAATCGAAGACGCTATATTCCAGGTTCTCGAGAAAGAGCGAGCGCAGCCGGCTCGAAATGAAATGCGGCGCCGGCGCCTCGGTCACGTAAGGATCGCGTCCGCCGCCCGCGGCGAGAAGATCGACGAGCCGCGTCAAAATCGGCCGCCCGCGCCCGACCCCATGCTCCTGCACGAGCATGGGCAGCATATTGCCCTTCTGATTGAAATAAGTGAGCTGTTCACCGAAGCCGAAGAAAGCCTCGCTCGCAAGCGACTCGATGCGCAACCTGATACGGTTGGCGGGCGCGGCGGTTTTGATCTCGAACCGCAAATGCGCCGACGCGACCGCCTCGAAACGCAGCCTATATCCGTATCCGCCGCTCAGCTTGCCCGATACGCTTAGGCCGGCGCCGTCGGGCTCGATCGAATCGATGCTGGGACGCAGATAGGCGGCCAAGATCCGGTCTTTGATCGTGAACGAGCCCTGCGGCGTGCCGAAAGCGTGAACGTCGGCTTCGGCATTTTCCGCGATGATGAAATTTCCGTCGGGCGCGGTTTCGAAGAGAATGCGCTCCGGCATCCTTTGATGCGCGACACGCAAAATCCCGCCGGCGCGCTGCAGAATGAAGTCGCCGACCCGATGTTTCTCCCATAGGGGCACGGGCACAGGCGCGGCATCGCGGGCCGACGCGGCACGCGGCAAAGCGGCTGCAACCGCAGCCGACGCGCCCGTTGCAAGAAACTCACGCCGCTTCATGCCGACCTGCATCCGACCTAGAAGACAACAATAACCGCAGTATGACGCCACGCAAAATCACCGCCGCTTTTCGGGTGCTCCAGGCTTGGGCTGCAGTAGCTTGCGATAATTCTCGCGTTTTGCGTGGATCGAGGCAATGACATGGCCCATCGGAATGCCGAGGTCGACGAGCACGGCTTCGGAAAGCTGCAGGCTTGCCTCGACCGTCTCCGGCACGGCGTCGGTGACGCCGAGCCCGTAAAGCACGCGCGCGTGTTCGGCATCGCGCGCCCGAGCCACGATCGTGAGACCGCGGTTCAGTCCGCGCGCCGCGGCTACGATCTCTTCAGAAGCTTCGAAGTGATCGATCGTAATCACCAGGGCGCGCGCCGCGCCGATCCCGCAGCGCTCGAGAAATTCGGGCCGCGCCGCATCGCCCCAAAAAATCTCGATGCCTTGGCGGCGAAAGCGCCGGACGAGCCGCGCATTCGTCTCGACGACGAAAAATTCGATCTGATGCGTCTTGAGCATTTCGCCGACCAGCTGGCCGACACGCCCATAGCCGACGATGATTGCCTTCTGCGCCGCGGCGCCATCTTCCGGCAGGCGCGCCAGCTCCGCGTCGGGCGTCTGGCTCGAAAGTCGGCTCACAACGGCTCCGAGAAGCGGAATGGCGAACATCGAAAGCGTGACGCCGACCATGGCGTCCGCGCCGGCATCGGCCGGAAGTGCCATGTTGGCGATGGCCGCGGCGATCATCACGAAGGCGAATTCGCCTCCCGGCCCGAGCATGAGGCTCGTCTCGGCGGCAACCGTCTTGCCGAGGCGCAGGCCGCTTGCCGCGGCATAGGTCACGACGACTTTGACGAGGATGATGCAGAGCGCGAAGCCGAGCGTGCGCAACGGCGCGGAGAAAATGAGCTCGAGATCGAGGCTTGCGCCGACCGAGACGAAGAACAGCCCAAGCAGCAGGCCGCGGAACGGATCGATCGTCACCTCGATCTGCCGCCGATATTCCGTCTCCGCTAGCAGCAGCCCGGCGATGAAAGCGCCAAGTCCCATGGAAAGTCCGGTCAACGCCGAGAAGAATCCAGTGCCTATCACCACTAGAAGACAGGCGGCCATGAAGAATTCGGGAGAGACCGCCGCCGCGACCAGGTGGAAAAGCGGCCGCAAGATGAGCCGGCCGGCGAGCACGACAAGCGCGAGGCCGGCCACGGCCGGCAGAACTTTGTAGAGAAGTAGCGCGCTGACGCCCTCCTGCAGCGACCCCAAAGCCGAGACCAGAAACAGAAGCGGAGCGACCGTCAAATCCTGAAATAACAGCACCGAGAAAATTGCCCGCCCCGCCGTCGTGCCGAGCCGGCCGCGGTCGGCGAGTACCGGAATGACGATCGCGGTCGACGACATCGACAACGCGAACCCGAGAATCGCGGCGGCCGCCGGCTGTTGCTTCAGTGCGAGCGCGATCGTCGCGAAGGCTGCGGTGCAGCCGAATACTTGCAAGGCCCCGAATCCGAAGACGAGGCCGCGCAGCCGCGCGAGCCTTTCCCAACTCAATTCGAGGCCGATCATGAAGAGCAGGAAGACGACGCCGAATTCGGCGAGCGGCGCGATTTCGCCGACGTTGTCGAGCGTGACGTCGGAAACCACGCCTGCGACCCAACCCGGCTCCCAGGACGGAATCGCCGCGCCCCGCGCGAAATGGCCGAGCCCATAGGGGCCGAGACAAAATCCGGCGAAGAGAAAGCCAATGACCGGGCTGAGCTTCAGACGCCGGAAAAGCGGCGCGACAACGCCGGCGGTAACAAGGAAGATGAGGATGCTTTTATAGTGCTCGTAGTGGGTGGGCGTCATTTTTCCTCATCGGTCGGCGTTGCGGCCCGCCCCGGCTCGGCGACCCCCGCCCCAAGGCAATGATCTATGGTTAATTGCGATCTTCCCTCTGAGGCGCAAATTCGCCATCTTAGTGTCATGCCGGAACCTATGACCAACACGCCCGAATTCACCGTCAGCGAACTGGCCGGCGCGCTCAAGCGGACGATCGAAGAGACGTTCGGCCTGGTGCGGCTGCGCGGCGAGATTTCCAACTATCGCGGCCCGCATTCCTCGGGCCATGCCTATTTTTGCCTGAAGGACCAGAACGCGCGGATCGACGCGGTCATCTGGAAGACCGCCCTCCTGCGGTTGAAGACCAAGCCGGAGGAAGGCCTCGAAGTCGTCGCCACCGGAAAGGTCACGACCTTCCCCGGAAAATCCGCCTATCAGATCGTCGTCGAGGCTCTCGAGCCCGCCGGCATAGGCGCGCTCATGGCGCTCGTCGAAGAGCGCCGCCGCAGGCTCGCCGCCGAGGGCCTGTTCGACGCGGCGCGCAAGCGCGCCCTGCCTTTCCTGCCGGCGACGATCGGGGTCATCACCTCGCCGAGCGGCGCCGTCATCCGCGACATCCTGCATCGGATCGCGGAGCGCTTTCCGCGTCACGTGCTTCTCTGGCCGGTGCGCGTGCAGGGCGAGACTTGTGCCGAAGAGGTTGCGGCGGCGATCGCCGGGTTCAACGCTCTATCGGCCGACGGCATGCCGCGCCGTCCCGACGTGCTTATTGTGGCGCGCGGCGGGGGCTCGCTCGAAGACCTGTGGGGATTCAATGACGAAGGGGTGGTGCGCGCCGCCGCGGCGAGCCGCATCCCGCTGATCGCGGCGATCGGCCACGAGACTGACTGGACGCTGATCGACTTCGTCGCCGACCTGCGCGCCCCGACCCCGACGGGCGCCGCGGAAAAGGCCGTTCCGGTAAAAGTGGAACTGGCGGCCGCGCTTGCCGATCTCAGTCGCCGTCACATGGGCGCGGCCATTCGCTGCGTCGCGCAGCGCCGCGTCGATTGGCGCGCGCTGGCGCGCGCCCTGCGGCGCGCCGAAGAGATCGTCGCCGAACCAAGGCAAAGACTGGATCGCGCCGCCGCGCAGCTTTCGAACTGCTCCGGCGTCTTGCTCGATCGGCGGCGCATCGCCTTGGCGGGGCTGGCGCAACGCCTCGCCAACCAGTCGCCGCAAGCCAAAATGGCGCGCGGGTCGCAAAGGCTCGAGGGACTTGGCCACCGCTTGCGCCAGGGCCTGTCGGTCGGCCGAGAGCGGCGCGGGCAAGAGGTTTTGCATGCCGCGCGCCGCCTGCGCGGCGCACTTTACGCGCGCAGTCGGCTCGAGGCGGAGCGGATCGCGGCCGGCCGCGACGCGATCGGCGCGCTCGACAAGCGCCTGCGCAATCTCATGGACGCGGGCCTCGGGCGGCGCCGCGCGGCGCTCGCCGGCCACGAGAAACTACTCGAATCGCTCGGCTATCGGCAGGTTTTGGGGCGCGGTT
>JASHVQ010000240.1 GCA_030044485.1 Methylovirgula sp.
CCGAGTGGCACAATGTCGTGATCTACAACGAGAACCTCGGCAAGATCGTCGAACAATATTGCAAGAAGGGCTCGAAGATCTATCTCGAAGGCCAGTTGCAGACGCGCGAATTCACCGACCGCGAAGGCAATCAGCGCAAAACCACGGAAGTCGTGGTGCAGCGCTTCCGCGGCGAGCTCACATTGCTCGACGGGCGCGGCGGAGCGCGTTCCGAGACAGCCGAGGATCGCGGCGGCGCCCTCGACGTTTCGAGCGCCGGCAATTTCGGCCGTTCCTCGCCCATGGAGCCCACCGAAAAGCGCGGCCGCGTGGCCGAGACGATCGACGACGATATTCCGTTCTGAGCGCCTTCTCTTAGCCCTCGAGAAGGCGCCGAGCGCGAGGATGGAGGGATGTAGCCCCCCAATTCCCTCGTCCGTCCCTGCGCTCGGCACGAGACCTTCTCCCGCTTGCGGGAGAAGGTCTCTGCGTCTTTCGGAGGCTTGATGAAAATGCCTCGTGCGCATCCCTGGCGCGGCATATAAGTCGTTGAAAACAAGAATATTATTCGTTCAGACCCGGCGCTGCTCGACTGGCAAAATCCGGCCGATTCGCCTATATTGACTGCAAGACCTTGCGCTCATCGGGATTGATTCTCCTTGGCCACTGAAGACGACGCCGGCAGGGCTCCGAGCTCCGACATCCGGCCCATCTCGATTACCGACGAAATGCGCCGCAGCTATCTCGATTACGCGATGAGCGTGATCGTCAGCCGCGCCCTGCCCGACGTGCGCGACGGGCTGAAGCCGGTGCATCGGCGCATCCTTTATTCGATGTTCGAGAACAATCGCACGCCGGATCGCGCCTATGTCAAATCGGCGAGCATCGTCGGCGATACGATGGGCGATTACCACCCGCACGGCAATGACGCGATCTACGACACGCTGGTGCGGATGGCGCAGCCCTTTTCGATGCGCCTGCCGTTGATCGACGGCCAAGGCAATTTCGGCTCCGTCGACGGCGATCCGCCAGCGGCCATGCGCTATACGGAATCGCGGCTCGCAACCGCCGCCCTGCCGTTGCTCGACGATCTCGACGCCGAGACGGTCGACTTCCAGCCGAATTACGACGGCCGCGTCCGCGAACCCGTCGTGCTTCCCGCCAAATATCCCAATCTGCTCGTCAACGGGGCCGGCGGCATCGCCGTCGGCATGGCGACCAACATTCCCCCGCATAATCTCGGCGAAGTGGTCGACGCGGCAATCGCGCTGATCGACAGACCGCAGATCAGCATCGACGAGCTCATCGCCATCATTCCGGGCCCGGACTTTCCGACCGGCGGTACGATTCTCGGCCGCGCCGGCATTCGCTCCGCCTATCATCTCGGGCGCGGTTCGATCCTGGTGCGCGCCAAGGTCGAGATTGAGGAGATCCGCAAGGAACGCGAAGCGCTGATTGTTACCGAGATTCCCTACCAGGTGAACAAGGCGGCGCTGCTCGAGCGTATCGCCGAACTCGTCCGCGAGAAGAAGATCGACGGCATTGCCGACCTGCGCGACGAATCCGACCGCCAGGGCATGCGCGTCGTCATCGAACTGAAGCGCGACGCCATGGCGGATGTCGTCCTCAACCAGCTCTGGCGTTTCACCGCGTTGCAGGCCCCTTTTCCGGCCAATATGATCGCGCTCAATGGCGGGCGCCCCGAAACTCTTTCGCTCAAGGATTTTCTGACGGCCTTCATCGACTTCCGCGAGGAGGTCGTGACCCGGCGCACCAAGTTCAAGCTCGGCAAGGCGCGCGACGCGGCGCATCTCCAGGTCGGACTCGCCATCGCGGTCGCCAATATCGACGAGGTCGTGCGCCTGATCCGCACCTCGCCCGACGCCGCCGCGGCGCGCGGCGCGCTGATGGCGCGCGACTGGCCGGCGCACGACATGGCGCCGCTCGTGGCGCTCATCGCCGATCCGCGCCACGCGCTTGCCGATTCCGGCACCTGCCGTCTCTCCGAAACGCAGGCGCGCGGCATTCTCGATCTGCGCCTGCAGCGGCTGACGGCGCTCGGCCGCGAAGAAATCGCCGAAGCTCTGCAGAAACTCGCAACCGAGATCACCGATTATCTCGACATTTTGCGCTCGCGCTCGCGCGTCTTCGCCATCATCAAGGACGAGCTTTTGGCGATCAAGGCAGCGCATTCGACGCCGCGCCGCACGTCGATCGTCGACAGCGACACGGACGCCGAATTCGAAGACGAAGACCTGATCCAGCGCGAGGACATGGTCGTCACCTTCTCGCACGCCGGCTATATCAAGCGCGTGCCGCTCTCGACCTATCGCGCGCAGAAGCGCGGCGGCAAGGGCCGCGCCGGCATGCAGACGCGCGACGAGGATTTCGTCGCCCGCCTCTTTGTCGCCTCGACGCACGCCCCGGTCCTGTTCTTCTCCTCGCACGGCCAGGTCTACAAGGAAAAGGTCTGGCGCATGCCGCTCGCCGCTCCGCAGGCGCGCGGCAAGGCTTTGGTCAACATCCTGCCGCTCGAACAGGGCGAGCGGATCACGACCATCATGCCGCTGCCCGAAGACGAATCGCAGTGGGAGAAGCTCGACGTGATGTTCGCGACGACCGGCGGAACCGTGCGGCGCAACAAGCTCTCCGACTTCACGCAAGTCAATCGCTCCGGCAAGATCGCCATGCGTCTCGACGCCGGCGAGGAAATCGTCGACGTGCAGATCTGCACGGAGGGCGACGACGTGCTGCTGACCACCGCCAACGGCCAATGTATCCGCTTCGCGGTCACCGACGTGCGGGTTTTCAAGGGGCGCGATTCGATGGGCGTGCGCGGCATTGCGCTCGGCGAAGGCGACCGGGTGATCTCGCTCGCCATCCTGCGCCATATGGAGGCCGAGAGCGGCGAGCGCGCCGTCTATGTCAAGATGCGCCGCGCC
>JASHVQ010000241.1 GCA_030044485.1 Methylovirgula sp.
CTTCGGTCACGTTCCACGCATCCCAGCCGCGCAGCCCTCGCAGAACGGCGGCACGGAAATGATTGGAGGAGCCGCCCAGCGGAAAAGGCAGGCGCAGCGCGCCAAGCCCGACGTTGATCACATCGAAGAGCGCGGCATATTCGATGGCAAAAAGCCGCGTCAGCCAGGCGTCGCCCGCATTGTCAATGGAAAGCTGCGCCTGGAGACACGCAAGCTGCGGCGGCGCGGCGGCGAAATGTTGCGCGGCGAGCCTGATCTGCCCCGGATCCGGCATGTCTTCGGCGTCGAAGACGGCAACAAACCGGCCGCGCAGCAGCGGCAGAGCGACGTTGAGGGCACGCGGCTTGGTGCGCGGCGCCCCGGCCGGCGCGACGATGATTTCGCAGCCCCGGCGGCCGCTGTTGATCAGCGCGCGAAATGTGTCCCTGTCGTCTTCCTCGATCACAAATTTGATGTCGAGCTTGGCGCGCGGGTAGTCTATGTCGTTCAAAGCCGCGACAAGCTGCGGAACGACGCGCGCCTCGCGATAAAGCGCGATCACAATCGAATAGATCGGCAAATCAGCGTCGCTCAGGGGCCGCGACGGCAGAGGCCGAAGATTGATGCTTGCCCAGCAGGCCGCAAGCCGCATCCAGATGACGGCCACGAAGGCGAGGCCGAGAAGAATCGCGCCGGCGAGGCTCGCCGAGTTCGGCGCCAGGACGAGGGCCGCCCCGACCGCCGTGACGAAGCCCAAAGCGACGTATTTTTGCGCAAAGCTCGCACCTTCATAGGCGCAAAGCGCCGGAGCGCGCGACCACAAGGCGAAGCTGGCTTGGCGAGCGATGTCGTTGCGCGTCGCGCCACGTATCAAATTCTGAAGATGCGTCGGCGTTGTCAGCGCCAAGCGCCCACGCGTTTCGGAATGCGGCCGCAGGGCCTGGATCAGCCGGGCAATGGCGGCGCCGCATGGCGCGGCGAGAAAGGCCGGCCCACGCGGCGCGGCGAGGGATACCAATCCGGCGCGGATCGATTGCGGATAGCGCGCGTCCGGGCCGAGCGCGACGCGACCCTCGACAAAGGCAAGACGCAGATGGCGCGCCAGCGAGCTGTAAAAAAAATGCTCGCCGACCGTCCCCTCAGCGAGAAGAACCGCGTCGGCCGTCACGCCTTGCGCCCGAGCCGTCTCCGCCGCCGCCATAAGAATGCCGGGTCCAACGCCATAATTGACCAGGAAGGCGATCTCGGCCGGCAAGTTCTGCGGGACGCGCGCCGCAGTCTGGTTATGCGGCGGGAGCGAGATCGGCGGCCATTTACGTGCGAATTCGGGTCGCGCATCGAATGGCGTTTCCAGGATCGCGCGTAGAACCGCGGAGCCCGACGCACGCAGCGGATCGAAAGGCGCCGTGCGCTCCTTGAGCAGCGAATTTACCGCCGACGCCCCTTGATTGTTGTTGGACCGCATGCGACGCACACACGCACGTACGAAAGCAAACTCAGGCAAGCTTAATCGAGAGCCTCGGCCTTGGCTATAAAACTTCCCGGGTTGGCCGGCGGCCTTGCCTTTTGCCTGCTCGGCGCAATCATGCCGGGCAACGCAACGGGCCAAGTCGGCTCGGTCGTCGTGCCCGATTTCTTCGATCCCCAGCACCGGGTCGACAAGCCCGACCTCGACGAAATTCACAGCCTGCGGTTTTTGACTGAGGACGATTATCCCCCCTTCCACTTTGCCCTGCCCGACGGAACCCTCACGGGCTTCGACGTCGATCTGGCGCGCGCCATATGCGAGGAGCTCAAGATCGCCTGCACGGTTCAGGCGCGGCGTTTCGATTTGCTGGCCGATGCCTTGAATTCGGACCAGGGCGACGCGCTCATCGCATCTTTGCGCATCGATGCGCAGAGCCGGGCGAAATTCGACTTCACCGCGCCCTATTATGCGACGCCGGCGCGTTTCGTGACGCGCAACGATGCGAAACTCGAAGCCACGCCCGAGGGTCTTGCCGGCAAGCGCGTCGGTATCATCGGCAAGACGGCGCACGAGGCCTATCTCGAGAGCTTCTTTCCGAAGGCGGTGCGCAAAACCTAC
This sequence comes from Methylovirgula sp., assembly GCA_030044485.1. Taxonomy (GTDB): domain Bacteria; phylum Pseudomonadota; class Alphaproteobacteria; order Rhizobiales; family Beijerinckiaceae; genus Methylovirgula. The sequence continues at coordinate 2,066 of JASHVQ010000241.1, forward strand.
GGCACGCGGGCCGAGCTTTATGCGGCGCTGAAGAAGGGCGATATCGACGCCTTCTTCGACGACGCCATCACCTCGAGCTTTTGGCTCGCCGGAGCCGACGCACAGAAATGCTGTGCGTTTCGCGGCGGCCCTTATACGGAGAGCCGGTTTTTCGGCGAAGGCGTCGGCATCGCCGTGAAGAAGGGCAATTACACGCTGCGCCGGGCTCTCGACTACGCCCTCGTCCAGCTTGTCGAACGCGGCGTCTATACCGATCTCTACCTCAAATACTTCCCGATCGGCTTCTATTGAGGCCGGCGCGCCGCGTGCCACGCGTCACATATAGGTGTCCAAGTCCTTGGCGGCGACTTGCGGCGGGCGGTCGAGATTGAAGACCGTGACGAAACGGCCTTGCTTGTCCATGAGATAGACGATCGCAGTGTGGTCCATCGCGTAGTCGCCGCCATTTTCGGGTATCTTGCGCGCATAGACGCGGTAGACCTTCTCGACGGCATTGATCTCTTGGCGCGTTCCCGTAAGGCCGACGATGCGCGGGTCGAAGCTCGAGAGATATTCCTTTAGCGCCGCCGGCGTGTCGCGCTCCGGATCGACGGTGATGAAGAGCGCCCTGATCCGCTTATCGCCTCCCATGGCTTTCATATCCTGCGACATCTCAAAGAGGATGGTCGGGCAGATGTCGGGGCAATGTGTGTAGCCGAAATAGACGAGGAAGGGATGGCCTTTGAAATCGGCGTCGGTGACCTCTTTGCCGTCGCTCGACGTCAGGCGGAACGGACCGCCGATCGAGGAACTACCGGCTCCGGACTGCTGGGCGACGATCATGAATGAGGCCACGCCCAAGCCGGCGAGGCCGACGACGAGAATCAGCAGGGGAAGCAGCAATCGCGCGCGCATCGGGCCTCGATAGAGCAAAAGAGGGGCGAGAAAAAGTCGCCGCGGGGCGCCTTGCTGACGATTTAAGCTGCCCGCAAGTGAATATCCACACGGCAACCGAGCGAATATCCAGGCGCCAAACACGTCTTGCGGCAAAACGTCCGCTGATTGGCGCCTTTCAGCTCTTCGTGATGCCCAAGACGGCCGCGGCGACGCTTCGCGCCGCTCGCGCCATTTGACCTTTGGCGGGCATGTTATATTATAACATACATACCCGCTTCGAAGAAAAGGATTCGCGCGTGAAGCTCCTGGCTCTCTTTGCGTCCGCCGCCGCCTTCGTCCTTCCCGCCCTGCTTGCTCCCGCCGCCGCCCAGGCCGCTCCGATCAACATCGTCGCCGCCGAGAATTTCTATGGCGACGTGGCCCAACAAATTGGCGGGCCGGACGTGGCCGTGACGAGCATCCTCACCAATCCCGACCAGGATCCGCATCTTTTCGAGGCAAGCCCGTCGGTGGCGCGCGCCATTTCTGCCGCGCAAGTCGTGATCTACAGCGGGATCGACTACGACCCCTGGGTCGAGAAGCTGCTGAGCGCGGCGCAGAGTTCGGACCGCAGGACCATTGTCGTCGCCGATCTCGTCGGCAAAAAGTCCGGCGACAATCCGCATATTTGGTACGACGTCTCGACAATGTCGGCCTTTGCGGCGAAATTGGCCGAGGATCTCGGCGACCTCGATCCGCCGCATAAGGCGGATTACCGGCAACGCCTGGCGCAATTCGAAGCTTCGCTTGCGCCGATCAAGGCGAAGATCGCCGCTCTCAAGGCCCGCCTGGCGGGCACCGAAGTCACGGCCACCGAGCCGGTCTTCGGCTACATGATCGAGGCGCTCGGCATGCGCAGCCGCAACCCGTCCTTTCAACTCGCCGTGATGAACAATACGGAGCCGAGCGCCTCGGACGTTGCCGCCTTCGAAGACGATTTAAAGCAACAAAGGGTCAAATTGCTTGTCTATAACGCTCAGGCTTCCGACCCGATCGCCGAACGCATGATGAATCTCGCCAAAGCATCTGGTATTCCGGTGGTGGGCGCCAGCGAGACCGAGCCGCCCGGCGAAACCTACCAGGCATGGATGCTGAGCGAACTCGATGCCGTCGATCACGCGCTTCCGAAATAGGTTCCCATGAATGCCGTCGAGCTGCGCGACCTCTCTTTGAGGCTCGGCGGAAGGCTCGTTTTGGCCGATATCAGCCTGGACATAGGGCTTGGCCAATTCGTAGGCGTGCTCGGCCCGAACGGCGCGGGCAAGACCACGCTGATGCGCGCCATCCTCGGGCTGGTGGCGCCGAGCCGCGGCACGGTCCGCGTGCTCGGCCACGCGGCGACCCGCGGCAATTCCTCGGTCGGCTATATGCCGCAAGGCTCGGGGGTCGTGCGCCAAGCGACGCGGCTCAGCGGCTGGGATTTCGTGGCGAGCGTCGCCAATGGGCACAAGCTCGGCCTGCCGATCCTCGCGGGAAGCGAACGCGCCGACATTGAACACGCCCTTGATCTCGTCGGAGCGCGGGATCTCGCCCGCCGTCCGCTCGCCGAACTTTCCGGCGGCGAGCGCCAGCGCCTGCTGCTCGCGCAAACGCTGATCGGGCGTCCGCAATTGCTGCTGCTCGACGAGCCGCTCATCAGTCTCGATCCGCGCCACCAGCGGGAGGTGGTCGATCTCGTCAAGAAGCTGCAGAGCGAACTCAAGATCACCGTCCTGTTCAGCGCCCACGAGATCAATCCGCTG
>JASHVQ010000242.1 GCA_030044485.1 Methylovirgula sp.
CTCGGTCAGCACGCCCGGACAAGTGTCTTGAACGCCGAGCAGCGCCTTGACCCAGGCGTCGGGAACTTTGAGTCCGATTTCATCGTAGGCGCCGCTTGGCAGGCGCACCACCGCGCCGTGCTCGCCGGCGGCCGGCAAATGCGCGGGCGCGAGCAGCCGATCGATTTCCTGCAAATCGCGGCCGCTGACGATCGCCAGCGCGCCACCCACCGCTTGCGCGGCCGCGCCAAGATCGGCGGCGAGGTCGCCCGGCACGTGGACCGCCTCGGGCGTCGCCGCGATATCGAGCAAAGTCCCGTCGAGATCGAGAAACAGCGCCCAATGGCTTTGCGGCGCAGGAGCCAAGGCCGCAGCGCGCCGCCCCGGCGTCGACTCCGGATCGACCATCATGTCCTCTCCCGGAACCAGGCTCCACATCGACCTGCTTGCCCGCCGCCCGCCGCCCGGCCTCCCATCGGTCAGGTCACAAAATCAAGCACTATCAGAAGATTGGCTTGAAAACGCCGCGGACGCGGCCACTCGCCACCGCAGCCGATAACGGCTTTGGGCCCCGAATCGTTCCGGTCAAGCTCTCAAAGATGTGCGGCGCGCAAATCCCCCAAAGCGGAGCAAAGCCGGACCCTTGGCCGCCAAGATGCGAAGGGCTAGGCTGCGCGGCGTGGCTGTGGGCGCAGGCGAAACATTTTTCGCCCCTTGTCCGTATAATTTGGGCGGATCCCCGGAGACGCCATGTCTCAGCTCGCCGTTGAAAGCCGTCCCGCCATCCGGCGCATCGCCATCTATCGGCATGGCGTCATCGTGCGCGTCACTCATTGGGTGAACGCCTTCGCCTGGATTTTTCTTCTGATGAGCGGGCTGAACATATTCGATGCCCATCCCGCGCTCTACTGGGGCAAACAGTCGGACTTCGCGCGTCCCTTCCTGTCGATGAATGCATCCGACCAAGATCCGACCCGCGGGCTCACGTGGATCGCCGGCCATTCCTTCGATACGACGGGCTGGTTTGGAGTCTCGAACGACCAGAACGGCGAGCCCGAGCAGCGCGGTTTTCCGCGCTTCATGACCTGGCCGGCGGACCGCGATCTGGCGACGGCCCGCCGCTGGCATTTCTTCTTTGCCTGGATCCTCGTCGTCAACGGCGCGATCTACCTGCTTTCGGGCTTGCTGAACCGTCACATCGCGCGCGATCTTTGGCCGACCTGGTCGGATATCCGCAAGATCCCGGCCTCGATCTTCGAACACATCCGGCTGCGATTCCCGCATGCGCGGCGCTACAACGTCCTTCAAAAACTCGCCTATTTTTCCACGGCGCTCGTCGCGCTGCCGCTCATGGTGCTCACCGGGCTGACGATGTCGCCCGCGATGGACGCGGCGTTTCCTTGGCTGCTTGAAATTTTCGGCGGCCGGCAATCGGCGCGCTCCATCCATTTCCTCACCGCGACCTTTCTGGTGCTGTTCGTCGTCGTGCACATCGTCATGGTGCTGATTTCCGGCGTCTTCAACAATCTGCGCTCGATGATCACCGGCCGCTACGTCGTCAGGGAGGAGAGCCGCGATGCTTAAGCGCAAGCTTGCTCCCCTCTCGCGCCGCGGCCTGCTGCGGCTCGGCGCGGGCGCCGGCTCCCTGCTGCTCGCCGGATGCGACGATTCGATTTCCGAGAACCCGCGCCTGCTCGACTTCGTCGGCAAGGCGGAGAAACTCACCTATGGCGCGCAGCGTCTGATCCTGGGGCGCGATGCGCTCGCCCCGGAATATTCGGAAAGCGACATCGCCGCGGAATTCCGCGCCAACGGCTCGACGAGCCCTTCCGACGCCGCTTACCGGGCGCTCGCCAAAAATAATTTCGCCGATTGGCGGCTCGAAGTCGGCGGGCTGGTCGGCACGCCGCTGAAACTCTCGCTCGCGGATTTGCGTTCGCTGCCGGCCAGCACGCAGATCACGCGCCACGATTGCGTCGAGGGATGGAGCTGTATCGGCAAATGGACCGGCGCGCCGCTCTCGGAAGTGCTGAACCGCGCCGGCGTCCTGCCGCGGGCGAAGTTCGTCGTCTTCCATTGCGCCGACCTCTTGACCGACGGCGACCCCGACGATTTCGAACCGGGACAATCCGATTCCACCGACAGCGGCGGCGTGGCCTATTACGAGAGCATCGATTTCGTCGATGCCTATCATCCGCAGACGCTGCTTGCCTATGGGCTGAACGATCAGCCTCTGCCGGTCGCCAACGGCGCGCCGCTGCGGCTGCGGCTCGGACGCCAGCTCGGCTATAAAATGGCCAAATACATTATGCGCATCGAGCTCGTTGCATCCTTCGCGCAAATCGGCGGCGGCAAGGGCGGCTATTGGGAAGATCTCGGCTACGAATGGTACGCCGGGATCTAGGCGGCGCGAGTTCCGGGGAGAAATAGGGCGCCCGCAGGCGCCGGCTCTTGCCCCTTTTCTCCGCCCCCCGTAGAAGCGGCGAAAGGGATTTTCGATGAACGACGCGAAGAAAGCGCCGCGCGCGAAACTGCCGCGCGGCTTCATCGATCTCGGCCCGGCCGACATTGCCGCGACCGAGAAAATGCTCGCCGAGATCAGGAAGTGCTACGAGCTTTACGGATTCGAGGCGGTCGAAACCCCGCTCGTCGAATATACCGAGGCGCTCGGCAAATTTCTGCCCGATCAGGACCGGCCGAACGACGGCGTCTTTTCGTTTCAGGACGAGGACGAGCAATGGCTGTCGCTGCGCTACGATCTTACCGCGCCGCTCGCCCGCTATGTCGCCGAAAATTTCGACCGCCTGCCGAAACCCTACCGCAGCTATCGCTCGGGCTATGTGTTTCGCAACGAGAAGCCGGGGCCGGGACGCTATCGGCAATTCATGCAGTTCGACGCGGATACGGTCGGCACGAAGTCCCTCGCGGCGGATGCCGAACTCTGCATGATGGCGGCCGACACGCTGGAGCGGCTCGGCATCAAGCGCGGCGAGTATGTCATCAAGGTGAATAGCCGGAAGGTGCTGGATGGACTGATGGAGTCGATTGGGCTGGGTGGTAAGGAGAACGTGGGACGCCGACTTACTGTCCTGCGCGCAATGGACAAGTTAGACCGGCTCGGGATCGGGGAAGTTGCACGCTTGCTCGGCCCTGGGAGAATCGACGAAAGTGGAGACATAACTATCGGCGCTAACCTCAGCGACGAGCAAATTGGGGCGGTGCTTACGTATTTATCGGGGGGAGAGCCGACCAAAGTACAATTTGAGAGTCGCACAAACATCAAGGATCGACCCTTTGTGTCAGTTGAAAAAGAGTTCCTTTCCTATGAGCCAGCGGAACAATTCCTTTTCGATGATTAC
>JASHVQ010000243.1 GCA_030044485.1 Methylovirgula sp.
AATTCCTCCTGATAGGACTCGCGCGACTTGCCGACGATCTTGGCGGCCTCGGCATTGGTGTAATGGCGATGTCCCTGCAGCGTCTTGAAGTGGAATTTGATCCAAAAGCGTTCGCCCGCCTTGTTCCAGAAGGAATAGGTGTGCGAGCCGTAGCCGTTCATATACATGGGCGCTACCGGCAGGCCGCGATCCGAGAAGAGGATCGTCACCTGATGCAGGCTTTCGGGCGAAAGCGACCAGAAATCCCACATCGCGGTCGGCGAGCGCATGTTGGTGCGCGGATGGCGCTTCTGCGTGTGGATGAAGTCGGGGAATTTCAGCGGATCGCGGACGAAGAAGACCGGCGTATTGTTGCCGACAAGATCCCAATTTCCCTCGTCCGTATAGAACTTGATGGCGAAGCCGCGCACGTCGCGCTCGGCGTCGGCGGCGCCGAGCTCGCCCGCCACGGTCGAGAAACGGATCAGCAGATCCGTCTTCTTGCCCATTTTCGAGAAAATGTCGGCGCGCGTATATTTGGTGATGTCATGCGTGACGGTGAGCGTACCGAAAGCCCCCCAGCCTTTGGCATGGACGACGCGTTCCGGGATGCGCTCGCGGTTCTGGTGCGCGAGTTTTTCGATAAGCTGATAGTCCTGCAGCAGGACGGGGCCGCGCGGCCCGGCAGTGATCGAGTTCTGGTTGTCGGGAATGGTGGCGCCGGCCGACGTGGTGAGTTTTTCGGATGCCATCGGGTTCCTCCTCGCAGCTCGGGCGAGGATAGGCGGCTTCCGGACATCGATCCAATCGATTATCTCGACGAAGACGATAGGCCGCACCGATTGCCCGACGCGCCCAAATGCCCGCCAAGTTTCAGAGGGCGGCTTCGATCGCCGCGGCCAAGTCCTCGAAACTATAGCCGCCGTCGTGTCTTTTGCCGTTGATGAAGAAGGTCGGCGTTCCGTTGACGCCGCTGCGCACGCCGCTGACGAAATCGCGGCGAATGCGGGGAGCATAGACTTTCGAAGCGAGCGCGCCGTTCAACTCGCTTTCGGAGACGCCGAGCCGCTCGGCGAGCGCCAGCAAAAGGGCCGGCCCGAAATTCTCGCGATTTTCGTAGAGGGCGTCGTGCATTTCCCAGAAACGGCCGTGCACCGCGGCGGCTTCCGAGGTTTCCGCCGCTGGCTCGGCGAGCGGGTGGACTTGGGTAAGCGGGAAATGGCGGAAGGCAAATTTCAATTTCGGTTTGAAACGCTCTTCGATGCGTTTCACCTGCACGTGCGCCGCGGCGCAATAAGGACATTCGAAGTCGCCATATTCGACCAGCGTGACTGCGGCATTCGCCGCGCCGCGCACATGATCGATCGGCTCGAGCGGCGGATGAAGGACGCTCATTTGGGCCTCCGCATCCGCTCGAGCGCGTCGAGAATTCCGTCGGCCCCGGGATTGACGGCGATCGGTGAGCAATAGCTCCAAAAGATCGTCGCATCGCGGTCGATGACGAAGAGCGCGCGCTCGCAAACGCCGTCGGCGTCGCGATAGGCGCCGTAGCTTCTCGCGACCGCCCCTTTGGGCTCGAAGTCGGCGAGCAAGGGAAAGTGCAGATTGCGCTGCGCGGCGAAGGCATCGTGGCACCAGACGCCATCGACGGAAACGCCGACGAGTTCGGCGTCATGCTTGTGAAACTCGGGCAGGATTTCGTTGTAAAGCGCCATCTGATCGCCGCAGACCGGGCTCCAGTCCGCGGGATAAAAAGCCAGGATGACCGGCTTGCCGGCAAGATCGCCGAGAGACAGCACCTGGTCGGGCGTGACGTGCAGCGAGAAATCAGGCGCCCTTGTCCCGGCGGCGAGGATTGAACTCATATGGCCTCCGTGGCCGAAGCGGCTCGTCGGCGTTCGTGCCCCGCTGTTATTTCACCGGAATGCGCCCGCCGCAAATTCATATTGCGATTGCGAAGCAGCCCACATATTGATGTCGCCGATTGGCGGCGTTGGGACCATCGGCTAAGCCGATTGCCTGGGCGCCCTGTTCGGCATGGTCAGACGAGATGAATCTGCGTGATCTTCGCTACATCGTCGCGCTCGCCGATTTCGGCCATTTCGGCCGCGCCGCTTCCGCCTGCCACGTGAGTCAGCCGACGCTCTCCGGTCAAATCCGCAAGCTCGAAGAGGAGCTTGGCCTGCCCGTCTTCGAGCGCGTCGGGCGCGGCGTGAGGCCGACGCCGGCCGGCACCGAAATCCTCGCCTATGCGCGCAACGCGCTGGCGGCGGCCGACGACATCGCCGCCGTCGCCGACCGCGGCCGCGATCCGCTTGCCGGACCCTTCCATCTCGGCGTCATTCCGACACTCGGGCCCTATCTCATGCCCTATGTCCTGCCGACGGCGAAGGCCACGCTCGCCGCCCTGCGCCTCGTGTTGATCGAGGATCTGACCGTGCGGCTCGTCGAGCTGGTCGGCACGGGCAAGCTCGACGCCGCGATCATCGCTTCCGATCCCGAAATGCCGGGCCTTACGATCGATCCGCTCTTCGACGAGGATTTCTGGTTGGTGCTTGCCCGTGACCATGCGCTGAACAAGAAGAACAGGATCGAGATCTCCGACATCGATCCGCAGCAACTCCTGCTGCTCACCGACGGGCATTGCCTGCGCGACCAGGCGCTTGATCTTTGCGGGCGTCCGCAAAAGTCCGACGCGCTCGCCGACATGCGCGCCACGAGTCTTGCGACGCTTTTGCACATGGCGGCCGCCGGCTATGGCATGACGCTCATCCCGGCGCTGGCGCTGCGCCAGGAGCAGCCCCTGCCCGGCGATCTCGTCGCCCGCCGCCTCGCCGGCAGCAAGGCGCGCCGCCGCGTGCGGCTCATCTCGCGCCCGAGCCATCCGCGCCGCTTGGCCCTCGAAGCCTTGCGCAAACTCATCCGTTCAAGCGTCGCCGAGGGGCTGGCGGAAGACACGGCGCGGCGCGCGTAACTTTTGCCCAAGCTCCCGCGTATGAGGAGAA
>JASHVQ010000244.1 GCA_030044485.1 Methylovirgula sp.
CGACGATGCCGAGCACCGGCACGTCCACTTTGTTGAACATGGAAATGCCGCGCCGCGCATCGACGAGAGCGAGGTCCTGCGGCGTCGAGACGATCACCGCGCCCGCCAGCGCGACGTTCTGCGCCAAGGTCAGTTGCGCGTCGCCCGTGCCGGGCGGCATATCGACGACGAGACAGTCGAGCTCGCCCCAGGCGACATCGCGCAGCATCTGCTGGACGGCGGCCATGACCATAGGCCCGCGCCAGACCACCGGCTCCTCTTCGTCGATCATGAAGCCGATCGACATGGCCTTGACGCCGAAGGCTTCGAGCGGCTGGATGGCGCGGTTCTCGACCCGCGGCTTGGTCTTCAAGTCGAGCAGGCGCGGCAGAGACGGCCCGAAGATGTCGCAGTCGAGGATGCCGACGCGCCAGCCGGAAACGGCCAGAGCCAGCCCCAGATTGACGGCCGTCGTCGATTTGCCGACGCCGCCCTTGCCGGATGCCACGGCGATGATCCGTTCGATGCCGGGAATGCCGATACTGCGCGCCCCGGTCACGCGCCGCTGCGCGGAAAGGCGCGATTCGTCCTGGGGCTTCTGCGCGGTGAGGCTGACGAGCGCGGTAGCGACGCCCGGCAGGCCATGCAGCGCCTTTTCGGCGGCAAGCCGCATGTGCTCCAGCCCAGCCGCTTGCCGTGGCTCGACCGAAAGCGAGAGATAGATCTTGCCGTCCTTGAGCGTCAGGCCGGCGATTGCGCCCGATTCCGGCAACGGGGTCTTGCCGTCCGGCCCGGCGACCGTCTGCAGAACCTTCAATACGTCCTGTTGGCTGACCATCTGGGACTCCCGAGACGCAAGGATCTAAGCCGCAAGCGCCTCGCGTTCAACCGAGCCGCCGCAATGCGGCTTCGAGCTTGTCGCGCCGCGCCCGCGCTTCGGCGAGCCGTTCGCGGTTCTCTTCCACGACTTCCTCCGGCGCACGGGCGACGAAATCCGCATTGCCGAGCTTGGCTTCGATCTTCTTGGCGTCTGCCTGTAGACGCTCGATCTCCTTGGTAAGTCGCGCCTTCTCGGCGGCGAAGTCGATGATGCCTTCGAGCGGCAGCGCGGCGAGCGTACCGCGCACGATCATTTGCGCGGCCTGCGAAGGCGGCTGCGTGGCGAAGGAAATGTCGGAGAGCCGCGCCAGACGCTTGATCGTTTCTTCCCAGGTTTTCGTCCGCGCCATGGTCTCGCGATCCGCGCCGACGAGCACCAACGGAATTTGCGCGCCGGCCGGTACGTTCATCTCGGAGCGCACCGAGCGCACTTCCGAGACGGCGTCGATGACGAAGCCTATCTCCGCCTCGGCCGATGCGTCTTCATACTCCTTGGGTTCGGGCCAGGGGGCGAGCGCCAGCGGGCCGGCGCGCGCCGCCCCGCCAAGACTTTCGATGCCCCATAATTCTTCGGTGATGAAGGGCATGAAGGGATGCAGAAGCTTCAGGATTTCATCGAGGACGAAAGAGGTCGCGGCGCGCGTCTCGCCCTTGGCCGCCTCGTCCGCACCCTGCAGCAAGGGCTTGGCGAGTTCGAGGTACCAGTCGCAGAAAACGTTCCAGACGAAACGATAGGCGGCGTTCGCCGCGTCGTTGAAACGATAGGCCTTGATCGCCTCCGCCACCTCGGCGACGGCTTTGCCCGCCTCGCCGACGATCCAGCGGTTGAGAGTAATTGCGAGCCGGCGCGGCGCGAAGTCGCCGGGGCGCGTACATTCGTTGAGTTCGGCGAAGCGCGCCGCGTTCCAAAGCTTGGTCGCGAAATTGCGGTAGCCTTCGACGCGCTGCGTCGAAAGCTTGATGTCGCGCCCCTGCGCCGCCATGGCGGCGAGCGTGAAGCGCAGGCAATCCGCGCCATATTCGTCGATCAGCTGAATGGGGTCGATGACGTTGCCCTTCGATTTCGACATTTTGGCGCCGCGTTCGTCGCGCACCAGTGCGTGGATATAGACGTCGCGGAACGGAACTTCGTGCATGCAATGCAGGCCCATCATCATCATCCGCGCCACCCAGAAGAAGATGATGTCGAAGCCGGTGACGAGCGCGCTCGTCGGATAATAGCGTTTCAGCTCGCCCGTCGCGTCGGGCCAGCCAAGCGTCGAGAACGGCCAGAGGGCGGAGGAAAACCAGGTGTCGAGAACGTCGGGATCGCGGCTCAGCTTTGTCCTTCCGCCATAATGCCGGTCGGCTTGCGCATGCGCCTCGGTTTCGCTCTCGGCCACGAAGATCTTGCCGTCCGGCCCGTACCAGGCGGGAATCTGATGGCCCCACCAGAGCTGGCGCGAGATACACCAGGGCTGGATGTTTTCGAGCCATTGAAAATAGGTCTTCTCCCAATTCTCCGGAATGAATTTCGTCCGGCCTTCGCGCACGGCGGCGATCGCCGGCTGGGCGATCGCCTTCGCGTCGACATACCATTGATCCGTCAAGCGCGGCTCAAGCACGACGCCGGAGCGATCGCCGTGCGGGACCGTGTGCTGATTGGCCTCGACCTTGTCGAGCAATCCTTTGGCTTCCATCATGTCGACGACGATCTTGCGCGCCAATTCGCGCGATTTGCGGTCGAGCGCGGCGATCGTTTCGGCATAGGGAGCCTCGCTCGGCAATCCTTCGAGAAAGGCCGCATTTCCCGCAAGCGCCATATTGGCCTCGGCATCGAGCACATTGATGAGCGGCAGATTGTGCCGCCTGCCTACGTCGAAATCGTTGAAGTCATGCGCGGGCGTGATCTTCACGGCGCCCGAGCCCTTCTCGGGATCGGAATAGGCGTCGGCGACGATCGGGATCAGCCGCCCGACGAGCGGCAAGCGCACCTTCTTGCCGACGAGATGTTCGTAGCGTTCGTCGTCCGGATGCACGGCCACGGCGGTGTCGCCGAGCATGGTTTCGGGCCGCGTCGTGGCCACGACGATATAGGTCGAAGGATCGCCCGGATCGAACCTTTTCTCAGCGAGCGGATAGCGGAAATACCAGAGATGCCCCTGGGTCTCGACCTGAACGACTTCGAGGTCGGAGATCGCCGTCTGCAGTTTCGGATCCCAATTGACGAGGCGCTTGTCCTTATAGATCAGGCCCTCGCGATAGAGCTGCACAAAGACTTTGGCGACGGCCCGCGACAGGCCTTCGTCCAAGGTGAAGCGCTCGCGCGACCAGTCGCAGGAGGCGCCGAGGCGCTGCAACTGGCTGACGATGGCTCCGCCCGATTCCTCTTTCCACCTCCAGACTTCTTCGAGAAATTTCGTGCGGCCCAATTCGCGCCGACCCTCGTTTCCGCGTTCCGCCAATTTCCGCTCGACGACCATTTGCGTGGCGATGCCGGCATGATCCGTGCCCGGCTGCCAGAGCACGTCCTTGCCGCGCATGCGCTCGAAGCGGCAGAGAATGTCCTGCAGCGTATTGTTAAGGGCATGGCCCATATGCAGCGCGCCGGTGACGTTGGGCGGCGGGATGACCATGCTGAAGGGCGGCGCCGATTTCCGCTCCGGCCGACCGGCCCGAAACGCCCGCGCCGCTTCCCAAAGTGCGGAAATGCGGCGCTCCACGGCGGCGGGATCGAAGGTCTTGTCCATCATTTCGGATTAACCGCGGCTCAGTCTGACCGGCTCGCCGCTAGAGAACCGACCGGGGCGGCCAAGTCAACGCGGCGGAAAACGCGCTCAGCGCCCGCGCGCGACGCGCTCGATCTCGGCGCGCACCAAGCGCTCGACGAGGATCGGCAGATTGTCGTCGAGCCAGGACTTGAGCATGGGCCGCAGAAGCTCGCGAATGGCCTCGTGGATCATCGCGTCGGATTTCAAGAATTGGCTGGCAACCAGCGTATCGAAGGAGGCCGAAACCGCCGCATCCGTCTCGGGCGACGTCAAAGGGACTTCGATCTCTTTCGGAGGCGTCGGCGCGGGGCGCGGCACGGGCGAGAAAAGCCTTTCCGATCTGAGCGGCTCGACTTTGGGCTTGGCTACGGGACCTGGCTTGGCCCCGGCACTTGGCTTGGGTACCGTCTGCGCCTCGGCCTCGTCGGCTGCCTCGATCTGCAGATCCCAGGCCGTCGGCTTGGCGGCGGCCGGCGAAGGCGAAAGAGCGGCCACCGGCAAAGGTTCGCCGGGTACTGGCGCGGCCGGCTTGGGGGGGGCCAGCTTTCCTGCCTGATCGTCGGCGATGATACGGCGAATGGAGGCCAGAATCTCCTCCATGGAAGGCTCATAGGCCTTGCGTTCGGCCGCCTTCTCGTCAAGGGAGTTCGGCGCGTTCATCGCCTGACTTTCCGCTCCGGCGCCGCGCGCCAGGCTATGACCTTCGAGCATTGTCCGATCTGCTCTGATTCGCAAAGGCCCTAGATATTTAGCGCTGAGCGCCTGG
>JASHVQ010000245.1 GCA_030044485.1 Methylovirgula sp.
CGGGCATAGATGGGACGATTGAGGCGCAGATGGTCGCGGATGCCGCGCGGCGAAAGCCGCATGATGTGCGGGAAGGCCTTCTCGAGCTTGTCTTCCGGAACGCGCCCCGTGCCGTGCGTATCGACATAGATCGACAAAGGCTCGGAATAGCCGATCGCATAAGCGAGCTGGATCGTGCAGTTTTGCGCGAGGCCGGCGGCAACGACGTTCTTGGCGAGATAACGCGCCGCATAGGCCGCGGAGCGATCGACCTTGGTCGGATCCTTGCCCGAGAAGGCGCCTCCGCCATGCGGCGCCGCGCCGCCGTAGGTGTCGACGATGATCTTGCGCCCCGTCAGGCCGCAGTCGCCGTCCGGGCCGCCGATCACGAATTTGCCGGTCGGATTGATGTGCCAAATCGTGTCCTTGGTGATCCAGTCATGCGGCAGGGTGGCGCGGATGTAAGGTTCGACGATGGCGCGCACGTCTTCCGAGGAAAGCGTCTCGTCGAGGTGCTGGGTCGAAAGCACGATCTGCGTCGCCTCGACCGGCTTGCCGTCCACATAGCGGATCGTCACTTGGCTTTTGGCGTCGGGCCCAAGTTTGACCGCATCGCCTTCGCCGAGCTTGCGGGCGCGCGCCAGATTTTCGAGGATCTTGTGGGCGTAATAGATCGGCGCCGGCATGAGCTCGGGCGTCTCGGCACAGGCGTAGCCGAACATGATGCCCTGGTCGCCCGCCCCTTCGTCCTTGTTGCCGCCGGCATCGACGCCGCGCGCGATATCGACCGATTGAGCGTGCAAAAGAACTTCGATATTGGCGTTTTGCCAATGAAAGCCGGCCTGTTCGTAGCCGATCGATTTGATGGCTTGGCGCGCCGTGTCTTCGATCTTGGCGACGGAAATGTCCGGCCCGCGCACCTCGCCGGCAATCACCACGCGGTTGGTGGTCGCCAAAGTCTCGCAGGCAACGCGAACCTCGTAGGGGCTGAGCCCGACCCTGGCGGCTTCGCGGAAATAGAGATCGACGATCTCGTCGGAAACTCTGTCACAGACCTTGTCGGGATGACCCTCGGAAACCGATTCGCTCGTGAACAGATAATTCTTCCGAGGCACGGCGGACTCCAACAGGCCGCAGGGGCTTTGCGATCGACGAAACGGCGGGATTTGCCGCAGGGCGGCGGAATGTCCAATAAACCGTTCGTTTGGTCAAGCGCACCGCGCCAATACGTTCGCTTTGACGAACGATTCTACGATTTCCCGTGCTTGCCGGAAGGTTCTTCTCCGGCGAGGCTGGCGACGAGATCGATGATGCGCTTGCGCACTTTCGGGTCCTGAATGCGCGCGAAGGCCTTGTTGAGATTCAAGCCTTCGGACGTGGCGATGAAGTCGAGCACGAAAGAGGAACTGGTTTCCTCGGTTACCGCGAGTGCCGCCCGCCCGCCGACGCTCTCGTTGGCAATCGGCGCGCCGTCGAAAAAGAAGGACGGCGGCACGTTCAACGTCGTCGAAATCTGCTGCAACCGGCTCGCGCCGATGCGGTTCGTGCCTTTCTCATATTTCTGGATTTGCTGAAAGGTCAGACCGAGGGCTTCGCCGAGTTTCTCCTGGCTCATGCCGAGAAGGATGCGGCGCATGCGGACCCGGCTGCCGACATGGCGGTCGATCGGATTCGGGACCTTTTTCACGGAAATCGACTCTCCTTCCTTCCCGATAAACAAGCATCCTTCGCCGCCGAATCGGCGTCAATTTGCTTTCCGGGTGGTGCTGGACTCTAGGCGCGCTGAGGCCTCGAAACCGTTTGACGGTCCATAAAAACGCTAGGCCGCGCTCGATATCTCGCGGCGTCGTACCCGGCCTGCAGCATGTCACGCCCCCCGATAGTTGGTTGTGCGCTTATAAAACCTTGTTTTTTCATGAAGTCAAACGAACAGTCGCGCCCCGAGCGCCGCGCAAAAACTGATGATCCAGGAGAACAGGCCGGCGAGGAAGGGGGCGCGCGCAAAGGGCGGCGGGGCGATTTTTCCCGGCAAGACGGCGTCGATCACGCCGTCCTTCCCGAGCGGCAATCGGGCCAGAACCCGGCCATAGGCATCGACGACCGCCGATACGCCGGTGTTGGCGTCGCGCAACAAGGGCAGGCCCTGTTCGATGCTGCGCAGCCGCGCCTGCGCGAAATGCTGGTAGGGGCCGGCGGTGCGCCCGAACCAGCCGTCGTTGGTGACATTCAGCATGAAGCCGGGCTGCGGGTCGCCAGGCGGGCCCCTCGGCACGGCTTCTTCGGGGAAAATGGCCTCGTAGCAGATCATTGGCGCGGCAAGCGGCAGACCCGGCAAGACGAGCAGGTGATGGCCCGCGCCTTTGGCGAAACCGCCCGGCACATGCACGAAATGATGCAGGCCCAAACGGCCGAAGAGCCAAGCCATGGGCAGATATTCGCCGAAGGGCACGAGATGCACCTTGTCGTAGGTGTCGAGGATTATGCCGCCGCGGCCGATGACCAGGATCGAATTGTAGAAGGCGGGGTAGGGCCGCGACCCGGCGACGCCCGGCGCCATGCCGACCCGCGCCGCGCCGGTCACCAGGGTGGTTCCCGTCGGCAAAGCCTTGCCGATCGTCGCCAAAGCCGCCGGGTCCTCGGTCAAAATGAAGGGGAAGGCCGATTCCGGCCAGACGAGAAGCGTGACATCGGCGAGCCCGGTATGTTGCGGACCGGTCGAGCGGTCGGAAAGCTTCAGATAATCGGCGACGATCGCGTCTTTGTATTGCGGGCTGAACCTCGCGTCCTCGGCGATGTTGGGCTGCATCAACCTGACTTTGACGCCGGCAACCGGCGCGGGCGGCGGAGCGGCGAGGCGCAGCGCGCCGAAGACGGCGAGCCCGACCAAAGCCAAGGCCGCGGCAACGAGGCCCTTGGGAACTTGGAGCCCCGCGCCCTTGTAAGCACGGTCGGCAAACAAAGCCGGCGTAGCGAAGATCGCGATGCTGAGGACGCTGAGGCCGCCAAGCCCGCCGATTGCCGCGAATTGCGCGAGAAGGAGATGGTCGCCGAGCGCCATGCCGTAATCGTTCCAGGGAAAGCCCGTCAGGACATGGCCGCGCAGCCATTCGCTGCAGCCGAGGCCCGCGGCAAGCGCGAAGATGCGCGAAATGCCCGGCGCCCAAAAGAGCCGCGCGAGCGCGAAGCCGAGCGCCGGAAAAAGCGCCAGCCCCGCCGGCAGGCCGAGGACGCCGAGCGGCATGGCCCAGGCGAATTCCGGCTCGACGAGAAAAGGAGAATAAAGCCAGTAGAAGCCGGCGACGAAATAGCCGAAGCCCCACCACCAGCCGGCCGCAAAGGCGTTGCGCACCGCGGCGAGACGCACGCCGCCCTGCTTGGCTTCCGCCGAACCGTCGATGAGCCAAACGGCCGCCGTCATGGGGACGAGGATGGCGGGGAGAAAATCGACCGGCGCCAAGGCCAGCGCGCCGACGGCGCCGCAAAGAAAGGCGATCGCGCGCCGCCGCCAGCCGCCCGACAGAATGACGAA
>JASHVQ010000019.1 GCA_030044485.1 Methylovirgula sp.
GTGCTCGATACGTCTTCGAGCTACGGCTACGGCAATTACGCGCAATCGCGTTTCGCCAATATGGATAGCTATCGCTCGTCCTATGCGACGCCCGGGTGGCAGCGCGCCCAGCGTCGCGCCGAGGAGGAACGCGGCAAGGGCGGCGGTTCATGGGCCGAGAGCGCGGCGCGGCGCGGCCCGCTGCTGATCGAGGGCGAGCTGGTCGCCAAATCATCGGTCGGCTCGTCCTTCGCGAAAGGAGCGCGCGTGTTTCACATGAAATTCGGGCCAGGCACGATCGCCGCCGTCGACGGCAACAAGCTCACCGTCGATTTCGACAAGGCGGGACGCAAGATGGTGCTGGAAAGCTTCGTGCAGGCGAATTAGCCGCGCTCAATCCGCCTCGCCCGGTTCGTCCTTGAGCCTTTCGAGGATCAGCCGCACCGCTGCGGCAAAATCGGCGAGCGCCCGCTCGCACTCCTCGTAGGCGTCCGAGGCCCTCGTCCAGCTCTTCGCTTCGATCGAGGCAACGGAGATCTGCGCCTGCTCCTGCGCCCGCGATGCGGCACCTTGAAGTCTGCCGAGCAGCGCGCTCTCCTTGTCGCGCAGGTTGGGATAGCGGGCGAGGCAGGCTGCGAGCCGGTCGCGATCAATCGTGCTCGACAGCATGGCGGGCGGCACGGCGCCGATGAGCATGGCGGCGAGTTCGCGCTTGAAGGTTGCGGCATCCGCCAGCAGCTGCGCGATATCGGCGCCGGGATAGGGACTTGCCTTCCAGGACTCGGCGGCAAGCCTCTCACAGCCGACGAGCCGCATGTTGATTGCCCCGATCTCGTCTTCCGTTTTGCCGATCTTGGCGGCGATCTTGGCGGTGCTCTGGGCGATTTCCGACGTGGCGGCGCGCTGCCCGTCGAGAAGCTCGGCGAGGCGGCGGGCGCGCTGTGCGACGTCGACCATTGCGTCGCCCGTCGAGACGACGCGATCGACCACCTGGTTGACGATGGCGCTGCCGTCGCCGACCGCCTTGTGACTGTCGGTCACGGCGCTTTTGATTTCCCCCATCTCGCAGGCAAACGTGCCAAGCCGGTTGCGGATTTCCTCGGTCACCCGGCCGGTCTGCGCCGACAGGGCCTTCACTTCGCCTGCGACGACCGCGAAGCCGCGCCCCATGTTTCCGGCGCGCGCCGCTTCGATCGTCGCGTTGAGCGCCAGCAGACTGGTCTGGCGGGCGATCGCCTCGATCGAGCCCGCCATGCCGCGAATCTGCTCGGCCGTCGTTTCGAGCACGGCCAGGCGCTCGCCGATATAATCGACGCGGCTGTCGATCACCTTCATCGCGCTTGTGGCGGCGCGTCCGTCGCCGACGCAATTTTCAAGCGTGGTGCGCGTACGGTCGGCGCCTTCGGCGCTGACGAAGGAATTTTCCGCCAGCGCGTTGATCGAGATCGCGAGTTCGTCCACGGCGCGCGAGATGGCCTGCGCCGAATGCGTCATTTCATGGACGTCATGCGAGATCCAGCCGACGTTGACGGCGCTCTCCGAAGCTTCGGCGGAAAGGGCGGCGACGCGCGCCATGTCGTCGAGAACCTGCCGTTCGATGCACCGCGCCAGCGCCGCCAGCGCCCGCGCGAAACGCCCGGCGGGGAGGATCGGGAACGAACGGGTCGCCGCGAAAGCCTCGAGGCTTTCCGCACATTGCGCCTCGACATCCGGTTCGGGTTCACTCGTCGCTGCGGCGACCGGTTTCCCGCGGAGCAGAAGCATCGGTTCTCCCTTTATTTTTGTTTTGGTCGGGCTACGGACGCTATGGTAAGCAAAAAGTTAAGCCGACGGGTCCTGCACGACTTTAGGCCCAATAGGGTCAAATTTCCGTAACCGCCGCGGCCTTGGTTCGATTGCCGTTCCGGCCGCCGCGTGCTACCCGCCGCCATGCTTAAGACACCGCCGGGCGAGGCCTTTGTCCTGCGCCTTTTCTGCGCGGCCGAAGCCGCCGCGGCAATTGTCGACAGGCTTCTCGATAATTTCGAATCCTCCGATATAGCCGTGGCGGCGTTTGAAGAGGCGGCGGCGGATTGCCATGCCAGGCCATGGCTGGTGGAGGCCTATTTTTCCGCGGCGCCGGACGAAGCTCTGCTGCGCGCTCTCGTGGCGAAAGCCGCCGGCGAGGATGCCGCCAAGGCGGTGCATGTCGCCCGCATAGCGCCGCGCGATTGGGTCGCGCAGTCGCTCGAGGGACTGGCACCGGTGCGCGCCGGGCGCTTTCTCGTGCATGGAAGCCACGAGCGCGACGTCGTCGGCGCGCATCAAATCGGCATCGAAATCGAGGCGGCGCTGGCTTTCGGCACGGGCCATCATGGATCGACGCGCGGTTGTCTTGCGGTCATCGGGCGCATCGCCAAGCGCCGCCGCCCGCGCCGCGTGCTCGATGTCGGCACGGGGACCGGCATTCTTGCCATCGCCGCAGCGCGGCTCTTTCATGTGCCGGTGAAGGCCGGCGACAGCGACGCGGTTGCGGTTGCGACGGCCAAGGCCAATGCGCATCGCAATCGCGCCGCGTCTTTTGTTAGCATCGTTCAGGCGCAAGGCGTCGAACATCCCGAGCTGAAGAAGAGCGGGCGCTACGATCTCGTCGTCGCCAATATTCTCGCCTTGCCTCTGAAGAAGCTCGCGCCGGCGCTGGTGCGCGTCGCCGCGCCCGGCGCCGACATCATTCTGTCGGGGCTTCTGCCGAGCGACGTTCCCGGCGTCGTCAGCGCCTATGGCGCGCAAAACACCGCGCTTGTCGCGCGTCTCGATATTGAGGGCTGGACGACGCTTCACATGCGCAAGCCGCCGCGCCTTGGCCGGAAGGCCGCGGGATAACGAAGATTGCGCCGCGCGCCGTCTTCTGCTTTGAGAACGCCCAAAGGATCGAGCATGAGTTCGGAGCGGATCGTCATTGTCGGCGCGGGGCACGGCGGCGTGCAGCTCGCGGCGTCGCTGCGGGAAGAGGGATACGCGGAGAAGATCGTGCTGCTCGGCGACGAGAAGGACCTTCCCTATCAGCGCCCGCCGCTCTCCAAGGCGTTCTTGAAACGCGCCACGCCGGAGGACGGCGTGCTGCTGCGCGGCCACGCTTTCTACCCGCAGAACAAGATCGAGCTTGCGTTGGGCGAACGCGCGGCCGAGATCGACCGCGCCCGGCGTCGCATTCGTCTCGCCTCGGGCAGGAGTCTCGACTATTCCAGGCTCGTTCTCGCGACCGGCGGCATCCAGCGCGCCCTGCCGGTCGAAGGCGCCGACCTCGACGGCGTTCTGTCGCTGCGCACGCTCGCCGAGGCGCGCATTTTGCGCGAGAGGCTCGAGGCCTCGCGCAACGTCGTCGTCATCGGCGCCGGCTTCATCGGCCTCGAATTCGCGGCGACGGCGGCGGCGCAGGGCCGCAACGTCGAAGTCTTCGAACTCGCCGACCGGCCGATGGCGCGTTCCGTGACGGCCGAGACTTCCGCGTTCTTCGCGGCGGAACACAAAAAATTCGGCGTCAAACTCAATTTCGAAACGAGCATCACCGCCATCAAGGGCAGCGGCGGCAAGGTCGGCGAGGTCGTCGCCTCGGACGGGCGCGTTTTGCCGGCCGACATGGTGCTTGTCGGCATCGGCTTGAAACCCAGCGACGAACTCGCCCGCGCCGCCGGACTTGATGCGCCGAACGGCATCAAGGTCGACGAACGGCTGGCGACGAGCGACGAAAATATTTTCGCCATCGGCGACAATGTCTTCCACTACAACACGCATCACGGCGCCGAGCTGCGGCTCGAGTCGGTGCAGAATGCGACCGATCAGGCGCGCACCCTCGCCAAGCTCATCGCCGGCAAGGAGGCGCGCTACGATCATGTGCCCTGGTTCTGGAGCGACCAGGGCGATCTGAAATTGCAGATCGCCGGCTTCCTCGACGAGGCCGACAGGATCGTGCTGCGCGGCTCCTACGAGGCGCGCGCCTATTCGCTCTTCGGCTTCAGAAAGGGCAGGCTCACCGGCGTCGAGAGCGTCAACAAGACGGGCGACCACATGCTGGCGCGCCGCCTGCTCGAAGGCGCCCTTCCGGTTACGCCCGAATTCATCGCCGATCCCGCGTCCGATCTGAAGGCGCTGCTCAAGCGATAGAAGGTCAATAGTTGCCCTCTAAGAACAATGTCAGCACTGAGGATAAAACTGTTCCCTAACTTCGGAGAGGGAAGCCAAGCAAACCTTCCGCCTAAGTTCGGGGCTGCAATCGCGTATCTTGCTAATAATCTCAAGGTCCGGATACTCAAGCTCGCCGCCGGAGGCCACTGCCCAATG
>JASHVQ010000020.1 GCA_030044485.1 Methylovirgula sp.
CCAACGTCTCGAAGAAGTGGAGCGGCAGCTCAAACAGATGGGCCAGGATCAAACCGGCCTCTCGGAAGCGCAGCAGGCGATGAAGGACGCGGAGAACGCGCTCAATCAGGGACAAAACCAAGGACAAAACCAGGGTCAGAACCAAGGCCAGAACCAGAGCCAGGGCGGCCAGGGTCAAAGCCCCGGCGGCCAGCAGCAGGGCGGCACGCAGGGCGGCGGTGGTCAAGCGGTCGCAGCGCAAGGCCGCGCGCTCGAGGCGCTGCGCAAGGGCGCCGAACAGCTCGCCCAATCCATGCAGCAGGGCGGCCAAGGCCAGGGCGCCGAAGGCAACCAGCCGGGCGATGAAGAGGGCGAGGGGCAGGCCGCCGGGGCGGGCGACACGGACCCGCTCGGCCGGCCGCTGGCCAACGATCCGGCCTTCGATCCGCATGCGCGCTTTGATCCTCTCGGCCTTCCCGCCGCCGAGCGCGCCCGCCGCGTGCTCGAAGAATTGCGCCGCCGGCTCAGCGATCCCTCGCGAACGCAGGAAGAACTCGATTATCTGCAGCGTCTGCTGAAGCCCTACTAGGGACGCAAAGGAACGATCGCATGCACGTGTGGTGGAGCAATGTCCTCGTCGCTATGGCGCTTCTCGCGGTGCTGCTCGTTCTGCTTGCCGGGATCGCCAACCTGTCGCGGGGCGGCAGTTCGCAGCTCTCGCAGCTGCTGATGCGCTGGCGCGTGGGCTTGCAGGCGCTCGCCATCATCATCATTCTCGTCGTGCTCTACTTCCGCCGCTGATCATGGTTACGCTCAGCAAAATCTATACGCGCAGCGGCGACGCCGGCTCGACGGGCCTCGGTTCGGGCGAGCGCCGACGCAAGGACGATGCGCGGATCGAAGCCTATGGAGCGGTCGACGAAGCCAACAGCGCCATCGGCCTCGCCCGCGCGCTGCTTCTGAAGGAGCCGCGGCATGCGGCCTTGGCGTCCAGCTTGGCGGCCATCCAGAACGATCTCTTCGATCTCGGCGCCGATCTTTGCGTGCCGCAAACCGGAGGAAGCGCCTTGCGCATCACGGAGCCGCAGGTCGCGCGGCTGGAGCGCGAGATCGACGCGCTCAACGCCCATCTCCAGCCGCTGAAATCCTTTGTCCTGCCGGGCGGCTCCGAGGTGGCCGCCGCGCTGCATATCGCCCGCGCCGTGGTGCGGCGCGCCGAACGGCGCATGGTCACGCTTTCGACCGCCAAGGGCGAAACGGTCGGCGCGCCGGCGCTGAAATATATCAACCGGCTGTCCGATTTTCTGTTCGTCGCGGCGCGCCACGTCAATCGCTCCGGCGAGGGCGACGTGCTTTGGATGCCCGGCGCGGGAACCGGCGTCTAACCGATACCGGCCGCGCGGCGCCGGCCGGATCCTTTGCTCGCTTGCAATTCGTCGCAACGCAGCTAAAGCGGAAGCTGCGGAACGGCATGGCCTCCCGAAGCCCATGAACGAGGATATTCGACGCCGCGATCGTTCACTGATCCGCGGGCTCATCGAAGCCCTGCCGGAGGCGGTCCTGGTCATCGATCGCCACGACCGGATCATCGCCGCCAATGCCGCCGCGCATGCCGTTCTGCCGGGCCTGCAGACGGAAGGATCGCTGGCTTTGAGCCTGCGCTCGCCGGACGTGCTCGATTCGGTGGAAAGAGTGCGTGCCTCGCGCCAGCCCGAACGGGCGATGTGGGTGGAGAAAGTGCCGCTCGAACGGCTTTTCGAGGTCAGCATCGCGCCGCTCGGCGGCGACGACTTCGAGCCGACCTTGATCTTGTCGCTGCATGATCTGAGCGAGGCGCGCCGGCTCGAACGCATGCGCGTCGATTTCGTCGCCAATGCCAGTCACGAGCTGCGCACCCCGCTCGCCTCGCTGCTTGGTTTCGTGGAGACCCTGCAAGGGCCGGCGCGCGAGGACGACGCGGCGCGCCGCAGATTCCTGTCCATCATGCGCGAACAGGCGCAGAGAATGTCGCGGCTCGTCGACGATCTTCTGTCGCTGTCGCGCATCGAACAGCATCTTCACGTGCGCCCCGACACGCCTGTCGATCTCGTCGGGATCTTGCGACACATCGCCGACACTTTGTCGCCGATGGCTTATGACACCAACGTGACGCTGAGGATCGACGCGCCGCCTTCCGTCATCGTCGCCGGCGATCGCGACGAACTGCTGCGCGTCGCCGAAAACCTCATAGAGAACGCCATCAAATATGGCGCGTCGGACGCGATGACCGTCAAAAAGGATGTGGACATCGCACTCAAGGTGAACGCATCGCAAGCGCATCTTTCGGTGCATGATTACGGGCCCGGGATCGCCCCCGAACACCTGCCGCGCCTGACCGAGCGCTTCTACCGGGTGGATGCCGGGCAGAGCCGCGCCAAAGGCGGCACGGGGCTCGGCCTTGCGATCGTCAAACATATCGTCGCGCGCCATGGCGGCCGGCTGAACATTGAATCGAAGCTCGGCGAAGGCGCCACATTCAGCGTCGCCCTGCCGCTCCTCGACCAATGAGGCGCCGCAGCCGCTGTCATCTAACTGTCATCTACCTGTCGTAATTCCTTTGTTGCTTCCGCCTAGTTTGCGCTCGGCGCTTGGGCGGCCGGGGTTCGGCACGCGGCGCAATCCCCTTAGCTTCGAGAGGCACAAATGACACTCAAGACGATTATTCGGACGGCTATGGCCGCAGCCGCCGCGGCGGTCGCTATTGCCGGAGCCGAGGCGGCGGATATTTCCGGAGCGGGCGCGACATTTCCCTACCCGATCTATTCCAAATGGGCGGACGCCTACAAAAAGGAGACCGGCAACGGCCTCAATTATCAGTCGATCGGCTCGGGCGGCGGCATCAAGCAGATCAAGGCTGGCACGGTGACATTCGGGGCGAGCGACAAGCCGCTGAAAGCCGATGAACTCGCGGCAAGCGGCCTCGTGCAATGGCCGATGGTCATGGGCGGCATCGTCCCGGTGGTCAATCTCTCCGGCGTGAAGCCCGGCGATCTCGTCTTCGACGGCGACACGCTCGCCAAGATCTTCCTTGGCACGATCACGAGCTGGGACGATCCGGCCATCAAGAAACTCAATCCCGGCGTCACTCTGCCGTCGGTTGCGATCGCCGTCGTGCATCGTTCGGACGGATCGGGCACGACGTTCAACTTCACCGACTATCTTTCGAAGGTCTCGGCGGATTGGAAGAGCAAGGTCGGCGAGAACACCTCCGTGCAATGGCCGGTCGGCATCGGCGCCAAGGGCAACGAAGGCGTGTCGAACAACGTTATGCAGACGCAAGGCGCGATCGGCTACGTCGAATATGCCTATGCGATGCAGAATAAGCTCACCTATGCCGACATGATCAACATGGCAGGCAACAAGGTCGCTCCGACGAGCGACACCTTCCAGTCGGCGGCGGCGAATGCCGATTGGGCGCATGCGCCGGGCTTCTATCAGATCCTGACGAATCAGCCGGGCGCGAGTTCGTGGCCGATCACGGCTTCGACCTTCATTCTCATGCCGAAGCAGCCGAAGGACACGGCGGCCGCCGCCGAAGCGCTGAAATTCTTCAGCTGGGCCTACGCCAACGGCGGCAAGATGGCGCAGGACCTCGACTATATCCCCATGCCGGATGCGGTCGTGGCGCTTGTCAAGAAGACCTGGACGGATGAGATCAAGGGTGCCGACGGCAAGGCCTTGATAAATTGATTGGCGGGCGCATGCGGAATGGCGCCGCCGCTCGTTCGCATGCGCCTTCGATTTGCGCCTTAAGCCTACGGGCGCAAATCGCGGCGTGATCATCGGGCCGGGCGCGCGCTGCGCTCCCTGCCCGAAAGGATTGGCGGGCCGCGTTGACTGGCACGGCGCGGGATGTTGACTGGCACGGTGCGGATTATGTCAGCGGAATTGTGTTAAGAGGCCGGAGAAACGCCTTGGCGGACATAGCTGTGGAAAGCGGCCGGGTGGCCTATGACGACGCCGCGCGGCGGGCGCGCGTGCTCAACGCCTTCAGGCTTCGCGACGGCACTTTCCACGCGCTGACGCTCAGCGCGGCGATCGCCGTGCTGCTCATTCTCGGTGGCGTCATCATCTCTCTCATCGAGGGCTCGATGCCGGCCATCAAGGCCTTCGGTTTCGGCTTTCTCGTCAGTTCGGCCTGGAATCCCGTCACCGACCAATATGGCGCGTTGTCGGCGATCTACGGCACGCTTGTGACCTCGGCGATCGCCATGCTCATCGCCGTGCCCGTCGGCATCGGCATCGGCATTTTTCTCACCGAGCTTTGCCCCGACATTCTGCGCCGGCCGATCGGCATTGCCGTCGAGCTTTTGGCCGGTATTCCCTCGATCATCTACGGCATCTGGGGCCTGTTCGTCTTCGCGCCCTTCCTGCAACAGCATTTTCAGCCGGGGCTGATCGCGCTTTTCAGCAAAGTGCCGGTCCTCAACATGCTTTTCGCCGGCCCACCCTACGGCATCGGCATGCTCACCGCCGGCTTCATCCTGGCCATCATGGTGCTCCCCTTTGTGGCGGCGATCTCGCGCGACGTTTTCGACACCGTGCCGCCGCTGCTCAAGGAGGCGGGGCGCGGCATCGGCTGCACCACATGGGAAGTGGTGCGCAAAGTCATCATCCCCTACACGCGGGTCGGCGTCATCGGCGGCGTCATGCTCGGCCTCGGGCGCGCGCTGGGCGAGACGATGGCGGTTACTTTCGTCATCGGCAACGCCGACGTCATTCCCCATTCGCTCCTTGCTCCCGGCACGACCATTTCGGCGGCCATCGCCAACGAATTCACGGAAGCCGTAGGCGATCTCTACACCTCGGCGCTCATCGAGCTCGGTTTGATCCTCTTCGTCATTACATTTTTCGTTCTTGCCATCGCGCGTTTCATGCTGATGCGCCTCGAACGCAAGGCAGGGTGAGATGGCCATCTACGACGCACGCCGGCGCAGCAACGGGATTTGGCTCGCTCTCTGCTATGCCTCGGCCGCCTTCGGCCTGGGCTGGCTGGTCATCATTCTGGCCACACTTCTGTGGCGCGGGTTCGGCGGACTTTCGCTCGTCGTCTTCACGCAAAATACCCCGCCGCCCGACGAGAGCGGCGGCTTGCTCAATGCCATCGTCGGGAGCCTGATCATGACGGGGCTCGGCGTCGGGATCGGCACGCCGCTCGGGCTTCTGGCGGGCACCTACATGGCCGAATACGGCCGTCACTCGAAGCTCACCTTCGTCGTGCGCTTCATCAACGACATTCTGCTCAGCGCCCCCTCGATCGTCATCGGCCTTTTCGTCTATCAGGTGATGGTGACGCGCATGGGCCATTTCTCGGGCATCGCCGGCGCAGTGGCCTTGGCGGTGATCGTGGTTCCGGTCGTCGTCCGCACCACCGAGGACATGCTGCTGCTCGTTCCCGGCCCGCTGCGCGAGGCGGCAAGCGCGCTCGGCCTGCCGCGCTCGACTGTCATCCGCAGGGTCGCCTACAAGGCGGCGCGCGCCGGCCTTATCACCGGCGTGCTGCTCGCCGTGGCGCGGGTCAGCGGCGAAACCGCGCCCTTGTTGTTCACCGCGCTCAACAACCAGTTCTTTAGCACGAACCTGAACGAGCCCATGGCGAGCCTACCGGCGATAATCTTCCAATTCGCGATGAGCCCCTATGCGGCCTGGCAGAGCCTCGCCTGGAGCGGCGCGTTGATCATCACATTCGCCGTGCTTGGCCTGTCGATTTTCGCGCGCGTGCTCGGCGCCAGGGGGGGAACGAGATGACTATCAACGGAAAAAACGAGCTCCCCACCAAAATTTCGGTGAAAGATCTGCAATTCTTCTACGGCGACCACCTGGCGCTGAAGAAGGTCAACATGTCGCTCTACACCAACAAGGTCACGGCGCTGATCGGACCGTCGGGTTGCGGAAAATCGACGCTGCTGCGCGTCTTGAACCGGATGTACGATCTCTATCCGCACCAGCGGGCCGAAGGCGAGGTCCTGCTCGACGGCGACAACATCCTCGACGCCAAACAGGATCTCAACCTGCTGCGCGCCCGCGTCGGGATGGTCTTCCAGAAGCCGACGCCGTTTCCGATGTCGATCTACGACAACATCGCCTTTGGCATCAAACTCTACGAGAAACTCCCGAAATCGGAACTCGACGGGCGAGTCGAATCGGCGCTGCGCGGCGCCGCCATCTGGGACGAGGTGCACGACAAGCTCAGCGCCAGCGGCCTGTCGCTCTCCGGCGGCCAGCAGCAGCGCCTGTGCATCGCGCGCACCGTCGCCATTCATCCGGAGGTCATACTCTTCGACGAGCCTTGTTCGGCGCTCGATCCGATCTCCACAGCCAAAGTCGAGGAGCTTATCGACGAACTGAAGGAAAATTACACGATCGCCATCGTAACGCATAATATGCAGCAGGCGGCGCGCGTCTCGGAATACACCGCCTTCATGTACCTCGGCG
>JASHVQ010000021.1 GCA_030044485.1 Methylovirgula sp.
AAATGGCAGCCCATGAGGATGATCGTGAGGCCCGCGACAAGCGACAGCATGGCGATATGGGCGCGCAGCACTGCGCCAAAGACCGAGGCCGTGGCGCCGAGCGCTACGAAAACCGTCGAAAAACCGAGCACGAAGAGAATTGCCGCGAGCAAGACATCGCGGCGGGCGCGGCCGACCTTTTCATAGGCCACGTCTTCAATCGTCGTGCCGGCGATGAAGGTGAGATACGGCGGCACGAGCGGCAGGACGCAGGGGCTCAAGAAAGACAGGAGCCCCGCCGCAGCGGCGGCCGGAAGCGTTACATCGCTCGCCATGCTGACTTTCTAGACGAGATCGCCGCAAAGAGGAATCGAGAGCTCGCCGCCGACTTCCCGAGGTTGTCAAAAAGCCGTGTGCAAGCCTATCCGCCGGCCGGCGCGTCGGCGGCAATTCCCGACAAGACATTCTTATTGGGACATGGTTTATGAAAGGCCGATGTTCAGCCCTGTCAAAGTTGCGCGATCGTGGCTCTCGAAGGCCGCGGAGCGCGGCGTTTGCGGCCCCGGCAAGGCGTCCGCATGAGGGTGCTTATCGCCTTTCTTTTCAATACGATCTGCAACTTCGCCATCGGCCTTCTGGTGGCCAAGTTCCTGGGCCCGGCCGAATATGGCCGCTTCGCTTTGGCGTTCGCCGTGGCGGTGGCCGTCCAGGCGGCTTTCTTCGACTGGCTGCGCCTCGGCGCAACCCGCTTCTATTCGGAAAAGGTACGCAGCCAAGACCCTTCGCTACGCGCCACTCTCGATGTGGCCTTCATCGTCGTCACCTTCGGCATTGCCGTCTCCGCCTGCCTCCTGCTCTTTTCCGGCGTCAAATTCGCCTTGACCAGCAATCTCATCGCGCTGGCGCTGGTGGCCGCGGTCTCGAACGGCATGTACGACTACAACACCGCGCTGGTGCGCGCCCGCTTCCACGACCGCCTCTACACGCGCCTCGTCCTCGTCAAAAACGCTTTCGCTCTCCTGCTCACCGGGGGCGGCGCGTTTCTGTTCGGCTCGGCCAAGATGGCGCTGGTCGGCAGCATCATTGCGGTTTCCGGCTCGATTATTTCGGCGCGCGCCTCGCTGCATGACGAGGGTACGACGCCGCGCCATGCGAGCTTTGCGATCGTCAAGTCGATCATGCGCTACAGCCTGCCGATCGTTGCCGCCAACCTCCTCTATCTCTCAATTCCGTTGGCCAACCGCTCGATGATCGCGGTTCTTTACGGCTTTTCCGAAACCGGCCAATTCTCGCTCGCCTACGACATCGGCAACAAGGCGGTGCAGGCGATCGGCGCGGCGCTCGACGTCGTTCTTTTTCAGATCGCGGTGCTGGCACACGAGCGCGACGGGGAGACCAGGGCCGGCGCCCAGGTCGCGCGAAATCTCGCAGTCGTCTTCGCCGTCCTGCTACCGGCCTGCACTGGAATCTGGCTCACATTGCCGTCGATCGAGCAGGTGATCGTGCCCTTCGCCTATCGCGGCCCGTTCGGCCATCTGCTCACGCTGATGATGGCCGGTCTTTTTTCCTCCTCCATCATCCTTTTCGGCATCTATCCTTTCTTCATGATTGCCAAGCGCACCGCGCCGCTGATCGGCGCGGCGCTGTTTGCCTGCATCGTCGATGCGCTTCTGCTTCTCGTTCTGCCGAGGAGCAGCGACGCCTCGAGTCTGGCGATCGCCCAGACCGGCGCCTATGTGGCGGCGCTTGCCATGCTCATTTTCATCGTCAGCCTGTCCAAACCGCACTGGCCGCGGGCGCGCGACCTGGTGTTGGCGGCGCTTGGAACGGCGGCGATGGCGGCGGCGCTCCTGCCTTTGCGTCAACACCATCCGGGCCTGATCACCTTGGTCGAACAAGTCGTTGGCGGCGTCGTTATCTATGGATTGTTCGTGACCTTTTTCGACGTCGCCAATCTGCGGGCGATCATCATCGCCCGGCTTCGCCCCGTCATGGCGAGATTTGCGGCGCAATGAGCGCCACCCGGCTGGCGGCCCGCCTTCAATCCGGCTAACTTCGCCCGGCCTTCGAAAGGCCGAAGTTCGCCGCCATTCCGGAGTCCCATGAAACGCCGCACATTCCTCCTCGGCTCGGTCGGATTCTTGTTCGACGCGACGCTTCCGCGCCCCGCATCCGCCGCCGTGCCGCAGCCCTACTCCTGGGATCTTCTGCCGCCGATGGAGTCGCGCGACGCCTTCATCTCCTGGGGCGTGAAGACGCGCGGCGAAGATCCGAAGTTTCTCGGCGAGCGTTTCGACCGGTTCCGGATTCTCGTCGCCAACCGCGACGTCTGGAACGAGGCCAACAAACGCGCCTTCCTCATGACGCCGCGCGAGGAATTCTGCCTGAAGCGCAACCTCGATCGCGCCTACGACAATGCCTATCTCGACATCGGCTATGGCGTGACGATCTCCGGCCCGCATGTCGTCGGACGGATGACCAGTTCGATCGACGTGCAGCGCGGCGAGAAGGTGCTCGAGATCGGCACCGGCTCCGGCTACCAGTCGGCCTATCTCGCGCACCTTACGGACAAGGTCTGGACGATCGAGATCATTCGGCCGCTCGCCGAGCGCACGCGCGGCGTCTATGACGCGCTCATCGAGCGCGGCTACTCCGAGTTCAAATCGATCTCGACCAAGAACGCCGACGGCTATTACGGCTGGCAAGAGGCCGCGCCCTTCGACAAGATCATCGTGACCTGCGGCATCGACCACATCCCGCCGCCGCTGTTGCAACAGCTCACGCCGAACGGCATCATGGTCATTCCGGTCGGGCCGCCGGGCGCCCAGCACATTCTCAAGGTGATCAAGCAGCAGGCTGGCGACGGGTCGATCACCGTGGCGCGCTCCGACATCTACAACGGCCGGATCGTCCCCTTCGTGCCTTTCACCAAGCTCGAAGGCGACAGAATCATCGGCACGCACAACCAGTAGCGTGCGATGCGGACACGCGCCTTTCTCCTCTGCGCCGGGCGCCGATGAGCCTCACAATTCTTCCCAAGCGTTGCGACGGGCGGGCAATTCCCGATCCGCCCGTCTATTTCGCCGTCGGGCTTGAAGCCGGCGCGGTCATCGCCTTGCAGATCGCCATCATGCGTATCTTCGCGATCGGCAGCTGGACGCATTTCGGTTCGCTGGTCGTGAGCCTCGCCATGCTCGGCTTCGGTCTTATGAGCACCATCATGTGCATCGCCAAGGACTGGTTTGCCCGCCATTGGCGCCTGGTCTGCGGCGCCGCGCTCATCGCCTTCGGGCCGCTCGCGGTCGCCGCGAACTTGGCTGCCCAGCAGGTTCCGTTCAACGCCGTCTTTCTCGTCTCCGACCCCAATCAGAAGTGGCGGCTGCTCGCCAACTTCCTGCTTTATTTCACGCCGTTTCTCGCCGGCGCCGCCTTTCTCGGCAGCGTCTTTCTGCAGGCCGGGACGCATTTCAACCGCGCCTATTTCGCCGACCTTTTGGGCTCCGGCCTCTGCGGGCTGGTCGCGCTCGGCGCGATGTATGTCTTGGCCCCGGAGAATCTGATCCTGGCGCCGCTGCTTCTCTGGCTCGCCGCGGCGCTCTTTTGGTTCTTCGCCGTCGAAAGCCGGCGCATGCTCGTGGCGCTGGCGGCGGCGGCGATCGCCACTTTCGCCACGCATCTTTGGCTGGCACCCGCCCTCGGCCTGTCGCAGCTCGCCGTCTCCGACTACAAGGGCGTCGCCTATGCGCGCAAATTTCCGGATTCGCAGCGCGTCTACGCCAAGAACTCGCCCTTCGGCTATCTCGAAATCTACGCGAGCTCCTATCTACATTTCGCGCCCGGGCTTTCCGACAATGCCGCCTTCAATCTGAAGGAGTTTCCGGTCAACGCCTATGAGGGCATGTACATCGACGGCGACGGGCCGGAGGGCATCATCCGCGCGCTGCCCGCCGCCGAAACCGATTATTATTTCTACCTTCCGATGATCTATCCCTATCTGCTCAAACCCGACGCCGATACGTTCGTCGTGCAATTCGGCGGCGGACTTTCGACCGCGGTGGCCCTCACCAAATCGCGGCATGTGACGGTCGCCGAAAGCAATCCCGCGGTGCTCGACGCCTTTCTCAATGACGCCGGACTGCGCCGTTTCACGGGCGACGTCTTGCACGATCCGCGCGTCAGCGTGGTCGGCTACGAAGGCCGGCTCTATCTCGCCCATACCGCCAGGCGTTACGACGTCATCGACCTGAGTCTCGCCGATTCGACCGGGCTCTCGAACCCAGGCGGTTTCGCGATCGTCGAGAAATTCGCCTATACGCGCGAAGCGATGCAAACTTATATGCGCGCCCTGGAGCCGGGCGGCGTGCTGGCGGTCACGCTCTGGAACAAGGAAGAGCCGCCGAAATCGGTGCTCAAGCTCTATGCCACGATGGTCGAGGCGGCGCGCGCCAACGGCGATGCGGATGTCGCGCAGGAATTCTTCGCCGCCTCCTGCTATCTCTCGACGACGACGGTTCTCTACGAGAAAGGCGGCTTTCCCGCCGCCGAGGTCGCCTTGCTGCGCAAGCATACAAAGGCCATGTCGTTCGACGTCGTTTACGATCCGGGTTTTCGGTATGACGATACGCAAACCGAGAAAGTCCTCGCCGGATATCGCGATCAGATCTTTTTCGACGCCAGCAAGCCGCCGGGCGACGATATCGGCGACGATGGCGCCGATGCCCCGCCCGACACAGGAATGCCGGATGCCGAAGCGGGCGTCGTGCCGGCAACGAGCATGGGCCGGCTCGCCTGGCACGCGCTGATCGACGGCAATTTCGGCGATATCGCCAGACGCTATGTCTTCGATGCGCGCCCGCTCACCAACGACCGGCCCTATTTCGCCGCCTATATCAAGCCGCTCGACCTGCCGCGCATCCTCGACCGGCTGGAGCTCGTGCAGGACGAATGGGGTTATCTCCTGCTTTGGGCGACGCTCGGCGTCGCGGCGCTCTGCGCCTCGACGCTCATCGTGCTGCCGGTGATCTTCGGCTGGCGCAGCGTCTTTTCGGCAACGCCCGGCAAGCTGCGCACCATGCTTTACTTCGCCTGCCTTGGCGCCGGCTACATCATGGTCGAGGTCGGCCTGATCGCCACCTTCGTCCAGGCCTTGAGCAATGCGACCGTCTCGGCCGCCATATTGATTACCGGCATGCTCGTCGCCTCCGGCCTCGGGAGCCTCGCCAGCGAGCGATTCCTCGACGGCGCACCATCGACGCTGCCGAAAATCCTGCTCGGTATCGGCGCCCTGCTCGTCGCCTACGGCCTCTTCATTCACGCTCCGCTCGACTGGATCGGCGTCCTTCCCTATGGCCCGCGGCTTCTCTTTTGCTTCCTGCTGATCTTTCCGCCGGCCTTCCTCATGGGATTTCCCATGCCAACGGCCATGGGTTCCTTGGCGCGGCTCGAGAAAGACCACATGTTCCTCTGGGCCTGGGGCATCAACGGCTGCTTTTCGGTGATCGGCGCGGCCCTCGTACCGCTGGTTGCGACGTCCTTCGGTCTGTCGGCCGTGCTTTTCCTGAGCGGTGCGGCTTATCTCCTCGCCATTCCCGCGTTCTTTGGAGTCGTGCTGCCGATCGCCGCACGGGGCCCGCCAGATGCGCGCCGCATCTAAGCGACGCAAGCCCCTGTTGGCGCTCGCCGGCGCGCTGGCGCTCGGCGTCGCCGCTTCCTCCGCAACCTGCGCGCGGGTGCGGATCGTGACGTTCGTGACGACCCCCTTTCCTTACGACGGGCTCGTGCCGAGCAGCGGAGCGCCGTTCCTCGACGTGAGCGACGGCACGCGGCGCGGCCACACTTCGCCGCGCGGCGGCATTTATTGGGAAGATGCGACCTACAGCGACAGACATGTGCTGCTGGCGATCCCGCCGCGCTTCGATCCCCGCCGCCCCGGCTTTCTCATCGTCTTCTTCCACGGCAACCAGGTGCGGCTGGCGCGCGACGTCGCCGCCCGCCAAGAGGTGCCGCAACAGCTCGCCGCTTCGCGCCTGAATGCGGTCCTCGTCGCCCCGCAATTCGCGCTCGATGCGCTCGATTCGAGCGCCGGGCGATTCTGGCAACCGAACGTGTTTGCCGAATTTCTCGACGAGGCCGCCGACCGTCTCGCCAAGCTTTACGGGGGCCGGGCGCGGCGCATGCGCGCCGTCTTTCGGCACATGCCGGTGGTGATCGTCGCCTATAGCGGGGGCTATATGCCGGCCTCGGCGGCGCTTTCGGTCGGCGGCGCGGACGCACGGCTCGCCGGCGTCATTCTGCTCGACGCGCTCTATGGGGAAACCGACACCTTCGCCGACTGGATCGCCAAGCATGCGCAAAGCTGCTTTTTCTTCAGCGCCTATTCGCTTTCGAGTGCGCCCGAGAACGAGAACCTGCGGCACATGTTGGGCAACGCCAACGTCGGCTTTGCGACCGGCCTGCCGAAAAGCCTTCGTCCCGGCAGAATCGCCTTTCTGCCGGTCGGCGACGTGCCGCATCAGGACTTCGTGACCGAAGCCTGGACTCACGATCCTCTGGCGAACGTTCTGCGCCGGCTCAAGCCCGGGAGCTGAAGTCGCGCGAGGCGCCTCTGCGGAAGCGCCTCGCTGCGTCTTAACGTCTTCGGCCGCGACGCCGCGCCTTTTTCACGGACCGCTTCGTCGCCTTGCGCGCGGTCTTCTTGGCCGCGGATTTCCGCGCCGTCTTCTTGACCGCCTTGCGGGCCTTTTTCTTGGCCGCCTTGCGCACCGTCTTTTTGGCCGCCTTTTTCGCCGCTTTGCGCGCTGTCTTTTTGGCGGCGGCCTTTTTGGCGGCCGGTTTCGGGGCCGCAACGAGCGGTTTAGGCGCGGGCGGCTTCGGCGCAGGCGGCTTCGGCGCCAATGGCGCCGGGGCTGGCGCCATAGGCGCGGGCGGCGTGACAGACATAGGCGCCGGCCGCGGCGGCATGGGCCGAGGCTTCGGCGGTTCCACATGCATAGGTTTGGGCGGCTCGGGAGCCGTCATTTTGTTGTCGTCGTCCCCTTCGGTTCTCATCATGGTCCTCTCCGCTTCCCCAGTCAGAAATGCGACTGCGGCTTTGTTGAACGCATCGGCCGCCTCGACTGGCGAAAGATGCGCGGCTTCGAGCGTCACGAGCTTGGCGCCCGTAATAGAGCTCGCGAGCAAAGCGCCGACGCCGGGTGGCGTCACCGGATCGTGGCGGCCGACGATCACCAGCACCTTTTGCTTGATCATCGACAGCCCGGCGCGCAAGTCCGCGTCGCGGATCGCTGCGCAGTGCGCAGCGTAACCCTCGGGCTTCGTCGCGAGCAAGATGTCTTCGAAGCGACGGACTTGTTCCGGATGACGTTCGCGGTATTGCCGCGTAAACCAATTCTCGAGAACCGACGGAGCAAGGCCTTCCATGCCCTTTTCGTTCACGATCCTAATTCTCTCGTTCCAGGCCTCGACGCCGCCGATCTGCGCGGCCGTATTGGCAAGGACGGCGCGGCGGATCCGCTCCGGAGCCCTGGTCAGCAGCCACAACCCGATGATTCCGCCCTCGGAATGGCCGATCCAATCGACCTTTTCGAGCCGCAAGGCGTCGAGGATGGCGATGACGTCATGGCCGAGCTGGCCGATCGTATAGGGGCCGCGGCTGACGGCGCTGCGGCCCATGCCGCGCATGTCGTAGCGCACGACGCGGCAATGCTTCTTCAGCGCCGGCAGCTGCGCGTCAAACTCGCTGAGATCGACGCCCAGCGAATGCGACATCATGACCGCGGGAGCGCTCGCATCGCCTTCGACGATGACGTTGAATGGCTCGCCGGCAATGATCATCTCGCCCATACCTACCTCGGCGGCGACGCTTCCTCGCTTGATCTTACGCCAGCTTGCACGCGAATTTCTAGACGGCGCGGTGCATTTCGTCGGGCAAGCGACGCAAAGTTTGTTGCGCGATCGCGCAGAATGCGCTGTTGAAGGCGCGCGCGATGCCGATTAAGCCTTGGCATGCCGCGCATCGACGTTTGCCTCTGCCGACGCTTCGAAAAACCTTGCGCAAAGCCGCGGACGTTCCTCGATTAAGGTAGATATATATTTATAATCAACAACTTATCGCAAGGCTAGGACGACGTCAGCGGCACGTTCTTGACGAGATCGTCCAGCCAAGCCTGCGCATTCCCGTCGGAAGGCGCGCGCCAGTCGCCGCGCGGCGACAGCGAACCGCCGGCAACGACCTTGGGACCGTTGGGCAAAGCCGAGCGCTTGAACTGACTCAAGCCAAAGAAACGCCGGATAAACACTTCGAGCCAGTGCCGAATCTCCTGCAGATCGTAAGCGTGGCGGCGATCCTTCGGAAAATCCTGCGGCCATGCCCCTTTGTTGACGTCGCCCCACGCGGCGAGCGCCAAAAACGCAATCTTCGCCGGCCGAAATCCATGCCGCAGAACATAGAACAAATTGAAATCCTGAAGCTCGTAGGGGCCGATGACCGCCTCGCTGCGCTGTAGCTCGTCGCCGACACCGGCCGGCACAAGCTCGGGCGAGATCTCGGTCGCAAGGATCGCCGTCAGCGTAGCGAGCACCTCCGGCGCGTATTGGCGGCTCGCAATGCACCAGCGGATCAAATATTGGATCAATGTCTTGGGCACGCCCGAATTGACGGCGT
>JASHVQ010000246.1 GCA_030044485.1 Methylovirgula sp.
GTTCCGCTCGTCGCAGCCAAAGGCCTCACCCCAGCCTGGCCCAACCGTCCCGGATTTGCCGGATCCGTCTCGTTCGACCGGCGCGAGTTGCGCGATATTTTCGACCTCTACGGGCGCAAGGTCGCCGACGGCGAATGGCGCGACTATGCGATCGCCGCGACCGTTCAGAAGGCGGTCTTCTCGATCTACCGGCGCGCCGCCGAATTTCCGCTCTACCGGATCGAAAAAGCGCCGAAGGGGGCGCGCAAACAAGGCGCCTATTGCGTCATTGCGGCCAGCGGCCTGGTGCTGCGCCGCGGCAACGATTTAAAGCGCGTCATCAACGTGCTCGAAAAAAAGCTGAAGATCGTCTCGGGATAGAGCGGACGATCGGCGCGGCCCCCGTCAACAAAAGCCCCGCTCTGCGGGGCTTTTGATTCGTCGTTGGCTTCCTGCCCCGTCTTAGTCGTTGCGCGAGCCGGTGAGCTGCAAAATCGCCGTGAAGATGTTGACGAAATCGGGATAGAGCCGCAGCGCGCCGTTCACCGACTTCTTGGTCGCGGTCTCGTAATCGTCGGAGGCGAAATACATCTCCTTGATCGACTGCGTGTCATAGGCCGTGAGCCCCGCGAAAATCAGCACCGCCAGGATCGACAGCGCGAATTGAAAGCCGCTGCTGTGCACGAAGAGGTTGACCAGACTCGCGATGATCAGCCCGAAAAGACCCATGATCAGGAAGGAGCCCATGGCGGAGAGCGAACGCGGCGTCGTGTAGCCGTAGAGGCTGAGTGCGCCAAAGGAGGCCGCGGTAATGAAGAAGGCGCGGGCAATCGACTCGCCGGTGTAGACCAGGATCAGCGTCGAGAGCGACAGACCCATGGCGGCCGAGAAGACGAAGAAGAGGGCACGTGCCGTCTGCGCGGCCATGCGGTTGATGCCGAAGGAAAAGAAAAGCACCAGAAGAAGCGGCGCGAAGATCACCAGCCAGCGCAGCGGGCTCAAATAAAGCGCCTGGCCGAAGGAGGTGAGATAAATGTGCCCGAATTGCGCGACGGCCTGTGATTGGTCGCCGGTCGTGGCGAGCATATTGGCGCCGTAGGCAACAAGGCCGGTCAGCGCCAGGCCGATCACCATGTTGTTGTAGACGCCGAGCATATAGGAGCGGAGGCCTTGGTCGATCTCGGCGCGACCGGCCTGGGTTACGCCCTGTCCCAGGGCCGTGTTGCGGTCGGTGTCGGACATTCTTCCCTCGCGAGGTAAGGAGGCTTGATCGCCTCCGGTCGCCCGCGTTCCGGCGCAGGCGAAATCTGCCCCATAATATGGCCTGGGGCGTAGGCGGTACAAGAGCCGGGAGCGCGGCGCGCCCCTGGCGAATCTATAAATTTCGTAAGTATTGCGCCGGCTTCCGGCCGAGAGCCCGCCAGGTCCCTGCGAGCCCAAGCAGCACCGCCGCGCCAACGGCGGCGCCGGCCGCCCCCAGGGCCTGCGGCCAGAGCCAGGCGAAATCGAGCTTCATCACGAAGCAGACGACGGCAAAAGCGCCCGCTCCGCCCGCGCCGGCGCCGAAAACTGCAACCACAGCGCCGATGGCGGCGAATTCGCACAAAAAGGCGGCAAGCAACCGCATTCGTGTCGCGCCCAAAGTTTTGAGGATCACGACATCGTAGAGCCGCTCCCGCTGCCCCGCGGCGAGCGCCCCGGCCAGGACAAGCGTTGCCGCAAGAAGTGCGATACTCGCCGCACCGCGTATGGCCAGCGCCAGTTTTTCGACGATGTCTTTGACGGCGTCGAGCGCATCCTTCACCCTGAGGCTGACGACGTCGGGAAAGGCTTTGGCGGCATCGCGCACCAGCGCCGCTTCGCCCCGCCCTTTGGCGGCGAAGCTGAGCGTGACAAGATCGCTGTAGGGCGCGCCAACGAATGTATTGGGCGAATAGACCAGCACGAACGTGACACCGAGCCTGCGCCAGTCGACCTTTCGCAGATTGGCGACGTGCGCCGCGATGTCGCGGCCGAGCACGTTCACGGTGATCTCGTCGCCGGGCTTCACGCCCAGCCCATCGGCAACTTCCGATTCGAGCGAGACGAGCGGCGGCCCGGAATAGGCGCGTGGCCACCATGCGCCCGAGACGAGAGTCGATCCGGCGGGCTCCGTATCGGAAAAGGTGATGCCGCGATCACCTTCGAGCGCCCAGGCGACGTCGTCGCTCGCCTTCACCTTGTCGACGGGGCGGCCTTTGATCGCCACGAAGCGGCCACGCAACATCGGCACGAAGGCGATTTTCGCGCCGGGCTCGCGGGCGAGCAGAAACTTCGTGAAATTCCCCGCCTCGGCTTGCGATACGCCGAGAAAGAAATAGTCCGGCGTTTCTTCTTCGAGCGAAGGCTCGAGGACGCGGTGCAGATTGCCGTCGATCAGGGCGAGCGCGACGACGAGCGCCAAACTTAGGCCGAGCGAAACGACAATCGACGGCGTCAGGGCGCCGGGCCGGTAGAGATTTCCCAGGGCGAGTAGCAATTCGAACCGGCGCGGATGCGGAAGGCGCCGCGCCCCAGCCATGATGAGGGTCGCCGCGCCGCGCAGCAGGAGCATCGCGCCAAGCGCGGCGCCGAGATAGATGAGCGCCAGCTTCCGGTCGGGCGCAAAGGCCACGACGCTGGCCGCCAGGCTCGCCGCGGCGAGTGCGAGCATGACGAGATAGCGCCGGCGCGGCCAGACCGGCAGCGCCGCCACGGCGTCGCGAAACAGCGCCGAGACCGGCATGTCATGCGCCCGCCCGAGCGGCGCAAGCGAAAAGGCGAGCGCGGTCAAAGTGCCGTAAAGCAGAGCGGCGCCGATCTCCTGCGGAAAGATCGCCGGCGCCAGGGGAAAGGGTATGAGCGCCGCGAACAAAGCCTTCAGTGCGAAGGGAAGTGCGGCGCCGAAGGCAATTCCGGCCGTCATGGCGAGCCCGGCCATGGCCAGGACTTCGGCGAGCATCACCCGGAATGCGAAGCCGCCCGACGCGCCCAATGCTTTGAGCGTTGCGATCGTCGCGCGCTTGCGGTCGACGAAACCCGTAACCGCATTGGCGACGCCAACGCCGCCGATCAACAGCGAGCTCAGGCCGACAAGCGTCAAAAATTGCGCAAATCTATCGAGATCGCGCGAGAACTGCGGCGAGACGTTCTTCCAGCTATGGATCTCGAACCCGCCTTCGGGAAATGCGGCGCGAAGCGCGCCCGCGGTGCGATCGAGGTCGGCGCCCCTTGGCAGAGACAGACGGTAGGCCCATTTGACGAGCGCTCCCGGCTGCAAAAGGCCGGTGGCGCGCAGCCCCTCGATCGACATCAAGACGCGCGGTCCAAAGCCCACCGCGCCGGCAAGCTTGTCGGGCTCGGACATCAGAAGCGCGCGCAGCACGAATAATTGTCGGCCGATCGTGAACCGATCCCCCAGACGCAGATCAAGCCGCGCGGCGAAGACCGGGTCGGCGACGACGCCGTAGGCGCCACCCGCATCGGCCAGCAGGTCTTGCAGACTTCGCGCCGGAGAGACTTCGACGCTGCCCTGGACGGGATAGGCTGGGTCGACAGCCTTGAGTTCGACGAGCGCCGCCCCGCCATCGGCGCGGCGCGCCATGGCGCGCATCAGCGCGACTTCCGAGAGCCTGCCGCGCGCGGCGAGAAAACCGCGCTCCCGCGGGCTCGCCTCGCGCTGCGCGAGCTCGAACGAAAGGTCCCCGCCGAGAATGACACGGCCTTGCTGCCTCAAGCCCGAGGCGAGCGAACGCGAAACCGAGCCGACGCCGGTGATTGCTGCAAGCCCGATTGCCAGGCAGGCAAGGAAGACCGCGAAGCCGGAGAGACCGCCGCGAAAATCGCGCAGCGCCAAGCGAAGCGCATATAAATCGGTGCGTAAGTCGATGCGCGACATGGCCGGGATGAATACGCCCAAGCCATGGCGGCGGAAAGTGGCGCGCTTATGGAGCTTCTAGCAGAATTCCATGTCTTCGCTCGGAGCTTCGAGCATGATGTCGAATTCGACCGTAAACCCGGTCTCGAAGGCGCGCCGCACGGTGGCGCAATGCCCTGGGTGGCCGAGCAGCAACCTCGTTCCGACGCGCGGGATACGCGTCGTATAGAGGGTCGCAATCTGGTGCGACAGCATGACGATTTTGGCGCGATAGGCGGCGTTGTCCGCGCCGACGATCCGATAGACGCAGTGCGGATTGTTGAGAACGATGCGCGCCGCGAGTCGGCCCGCGTCCGGCTTCTCGGCTTGCGGGATCTGCAAGCGCGGCGCGCCCTCACCGGCATCGACGATCGGATGCCCATGTTCGGCGGAAGGCAGAAACAGATCGTCGGCGTCGGCGACGCTCGATCTGTCCCAGCTCGCTATGTCCGCGAAATCCCGGGTCGCGGATTCCGGCTCTTGCTTCAGCGCAACCATAGGCATCACTCAGGCGCGATTTGGCGCCT
>JASHVQ010000247.1 GCA_030044485.1 Methylovirgula sp.
GCAGCCCGAACCTGTCGTCCAAACGCTGGATCTACGAACAATACGACCATCTCATTCTCTCGAATACGGTTCAGGCGCCGGGGGGCGACGCGGCCGTGGTCCGCATCGGCGCGGGGCCGAAAGGCCTGGCGCTGACGACCGATGTCAACGAACATTATTGCGGCGCCGATCCCCACACGGGCGCCAAACAGGCCGTCGCCGAAGCTTGGCGCAACCTCAACGCCGTCGGCGCAAAGCCGCTGGCGCTCACCGACAATCTGAATTTCGGCAATCCCGGGAGGCCGGAAATCATGGGCCAGTTGGTCGGCGCAATCGAAGGCCTGGCGGAAGCTTGCAAGGAGCTCGATTTCCCCATCGTCTCGGGCAATGTCTCGCTCTACAACGAAAGTCCCGACGGCGCCATTCTGCCCACGCCCGCGGTGGGCGGCGTGGGCCTCATCGACGATGTGCGGCTCACCGTCACGATTGCCTTCAAACGTCCGGGCGAAGCCATCCTCCTGCTGGGCGAAACCTCGGGTTGGCTCGGCCAATCGGCCTATTTGCGGGAGATTTGCGGGCGCGGCGCCGGGGCGCCGCCGCCCGTCGATCTTGCCCTCGAACGCAAGACCGGCGATTTCGTGCGCGGTCTCGTTCGGGACAGATCGGTCAGCGCCGCGCATGATCTTTCGGAAGGCGGCCTTGCAGTGGCGCTTGCCGAAATGGCGCTGGCCGGCGGAATGGGGGCGACGCTCGCCATCGAGCCGATAATCCCGCTGCATGCCTTTCTGTTCGGCGAGGACCAGGCCCGCTATCTTTTGACCGCCGCGCCGGACTCATCCGAGGCGATCCGCGAAGCCGCGCATAAGGCGGGCATTGCCTGCGCGGTGATCGGCTGGACGGGCGGCGGCGCGTTGACCATTCAGGGAGAGATCGCCATATTCCTCTCCGAGCTTAAGCGCCGGCATGAGGCCTGGCTGCCGGACTATATGCGCGGCCAGGCTGCCTGAGAGCCAGGGAGAGATGTTAAATGCCGATGCCCGCCGCGGAAATTGCGCGGATGATCAAGCAATCGCTTCCCGACGCCGAGGTGGAGATCAGGGATCTTGCCGGCGACGACAATCATTTCGCGGCCGTGGTCGTTTCTTCGGCCTTCGTCGGCAAATCCAAGCTTCAGCAGCACCAGCTCGTCTATAAGGCGCTGGGCGGCACTATGGGCGGGGCGCTGCACGCCTTGCAGCTGCAGACGATGCCGCCCAAATAATCCGAAAGATCCGCGCCAACTTCGCTCAAGAAAGGCAGGCTCATGGCCATTCACGACAAGCTTCAATCCATCGTCGAGGAGAACGAGGTCGTGCTCTTTATGAAAGGCACGCCGGATTTCCCGCAATGCGGCTTCTCCGGCCAAGTCGTCCAGATCCTCAATTATCTCGACGTCAAATATAAGGGCATAAATTGCCTGGAGAGCGACGAGATCCGCCAGGGCGTCAAAGAATTCTCCAATTGGCCGACGCTGCCGCAGCTCTATCTCAAGGGCGAATTCGTCGGCGGCTGCGACATCGTGCGCGAGATGTTTCAGTCGGGCGAACTTGCCGCCGTCTTGTCCGAGAAAGGCATCGCCTTCAAGGCGCCGGCGGCGATGAAGGCTTGAGTCTCTTTCGGCTTGATCGGATCGACAAATTCGGGCATAGGACCGGCTCTCGCCGGCCCCTGCCGGCGTTATGCTTTGGAAGGCTGCGCCATGAAAGTCCGCAATTCGCTCCGCTCGCTGCGCCGCCGCCACCGCAACAACCAGCTCGTGCGCCGCAAGGGCCGCGTCTACATCATCAACAAGACGCAGAAGCGCTATAAGGCGCGCCAGGGCTGAATTGCCCTTGTCTGGGGGCCGTGCCGCCCAGGTCTTTGACTTTCCTCGCCCCTGCTTTAATTATGACAGGCGCGTCATACGCCTGCGCGCTCACGGGGAGCCGAATGGCCCTGCGCTTTCCCTATTGGCCTTTGCTGGTTTTAACGGCCTGCCTGGCGGCGCCCCTGGCGCTTGATCGGGCGCTCGCCGGTTCTGATGACAGCGGCATTGCGGGCGACGACGATGTCGTGCCGCCGGACCCGGGCGGCGGCAATGTTCTGCACATTCCGGGCATGCCGCCGATCGAGCTGCCGCCCGGCGTGCATGTCTTCGGGCCCGAAGGGCAGCCCTTGCTTGCGCCTTCCGACCATAGTGAAGGCGGGCCCGCCGACCCCGGCCCGCCGAAGCGGCCCGTCACGCCAAGCCTGACGCCGGAAGAAATGGCCAAGGCCGCCAGGCTTGCGGCGCTCAAGGCGGCGCGCGCCCCGCATCCGACGCATGAAGCGCTGCGCGCCCAGGCGCTCGATTCCTTGTTCAAGCGTCTCGCCGCGGCTTCCGATCCCGATGAAGCGACGGGAATTGCCACCGCCATCGAGCATGTCTGGATGGAGACCGATTCCGACACCGCCGGTCTCCTGATGGACCGGGCGCTGAGCGCGCAGCAAGCCGGGCATCTGCCGCTCGCCCTGTTGCTTTATGACAAGGTTCTGGCGCTCGAACCCACCTGGGCGGAAGCCTGGGACAAGCGCGCCACGACGCGCTTCCTGGGCGACGATCTCGACGGCGCGATGCAAGACTTGCAGCAGACCCTGAAACTCGAGCCGCGGCATTTCTCCGCGCTCGTCGCCATGGGCTTCATTCTGAACAAAGAGGGCCAGGACAGGCGGGCGCTCGAAGTCTTCCGCAAGGCGCTGGCGCTCAATCCGCAGCAGCCCGAGGTCAAGGCGATCGTCGAGAAACTCGAAGTCGAGGTCGAGGGCCGCGATATCTAACTCGCGGCCGCGTCAGTTTTCGACGAAGGCGATGCGCACCATGTTGGTCGCGCCGGGCGAGCCGAACGGCACGCCGGCGACGACGATGATCCGCTCGCCGGCGCCGGCGAAACCTTCCTTGCGGGCGATGATGGCGGCGCGCTCCGCCATATCGTCGACGTCATGGGCGTCTTCGGTCACGACCGCATGCACGCCCCAGACGATGGCGAGCCGCCGCGCCGTGTCGCGATTGGGGGTGAGCGCCAGCACCGGCGGCTGGGGCCTTTCGCGGGCGATGCGCAAAGCGGTCGAGCCCGATGCCGTCCAGGCGACGACCGCCTTCAAATCCAAAGTCTCAGCAATGTTGCGCGCCGCCGAGGCGATCGCATCCGCCCCGGTCGCATCCGGCACAGCGCGCTGCGCATTGATGATCTGCCGGTAGAAGGCGTCGCGCTCGACCTCCTCGGCGATACGGTTCATGGTCGCAACCGTCTCGACCGGATAATGGCCGGAAGCGCTCTCCGCCGAGAGCATGATGGCGTCGGCGCCCTCGAAAACCGCGGTCGCCACGTCGGAGACCTCGGCGCGCGTCGGCACGGGAAGCGCGATCATCGATTCGAGCATTTGAGTTGCAACGACGACCGGCTTGCCCAGCCGTCGCGCGATGCGCGTGATGCGCTTCTGCAGACCCGGGACCTTTTCGAGCGGCA
Organism: Methylovirgula sp.; assembly: GCA_030044485.1. GTDB lineage: Bacteria > Pseudomonadota > Alphaproteobacteria > Rhizobiales > Beijerinckiaceae > Methylovirgula. The sequence continues at coordinate 3,504 of JASHVQ010000247.1, forward strand.
TTTCGACGCCGAGGTCGCCGCGCGCCACCATGAAGCCGTCGGAGATCTCCATGATCTCTTCGAGGCGCGAGATCGCCTGCGGCTTCTCGATCTTGGCCATGACGAGCGCGCGAGCGCGGACGATCTTCTTGACCTCGGCCACGTCCTCGGCACGTTGCACGAAAGAGATCGCGACCCAATCGACGCCGGCGTTCAATCCGGCCTCAAGATCGGAACGATCCTTGTCGGTCATCGAGGAAAGCGGGATTTCGGTGTCGGGCAGGCTCAAGCCCTTGCGGTTGGAAATCGTCCCGCCGACATCGACAACAGCCACCGCTTTCTTGGGATAGGCTTCGACGACATGCAGGCGCACCTTGCCGTCGTCGATCAGAACGACATGCGCGGGCTGCAAGGCGCTCAAGATTTCGGAATGCGGCAGATGCACGCGGGTCGCATCGCCGGGCGTCGTGTCCTGATCGAAGACGAATTGCGCGCCGCGCGCCAAATGCGCTTTGCCGTCCTTGAAATTGCCGATCCGCAGTTTCGGCCCCTGCAGATCGAGCAGGATCGCGATGGGCCGGCCGAACTCGGCCTCGAGCGAGCGGATCGTTTTGACGCGCTCGCGCATGTCGTCATGCGGGGCGTGGCTCATGTTGATTCGGAATACGTCGGCGCCCGCCCGGAACAGGTCGGCAAGGGCCGAGCGTTGCGCCGTCGCCGGACCGAGGGTCGCAACGATCTTGCAGCGGCGAAGCCGGTGCATCGGCATCTTCCTTCCCTATTCCAAATCTGCGGCAGCGGCCGGATTCACTTGCGTCACCAAATCATGCCGTTCGATGGCGGGTTTATAGCGAATTTTTGCGACAGCAAGCCCAATGTGAGGCGCGCGACGAAGGCGCGCGGCCGAGCGCCGGCTTTGCTGTGCAATGCAGCGTGGGCGCGGCACAGCGCGCCGCGCGGGAATGTTCAAGGAAAATATCAGGAAGCCGGCGCGGGTTGCTAAGCGCGCTCGAAAAGGCGCTGGCCGATATATTCGCCGTCTTTGATTCCGCCGGGACAGGCGAAAAGACCGCCGCCCAGGTGCGTCGCGAACTGATTGAGCGCGTCGAGCTTCGATAATTTGTCGAAGATCTTGATGAACCCGGTGCGCGGATCGCGTTGATAGGCGATGAACAAAAGCCCGGCATCATAGAGCATGCCCTGCCGCCACGGCGGCCAACGTTCGGCGATAAAGCTCACGCCGTCATTGTAGGAATAGCTGCGCCGCAATATGACCGCGCCGTCGTTGTTGGCGGCGGCGGCCAAACGTATATGCGCATTCTGCGGAATGACGAGGTTGCCGTCCTTGTCGGTCGCCTGAAAATCCGGCGCGTCGAATTCGTCGCTTGCGCCGAGCGGCGCGCCGGACTGCTTGTGCCGGCCGAACACCTGCTCCTGGTAATCCTCTTCCATCCGGTCCCAATGTTCGAGCGCGATACGGATGCGGCGCGCGACGACATAGGTTCCGCCTTGCATCCAGGCCGGGCCTTCGTTGCCGACGAAGATCACATCCTGGGGAGAAAGCGCCGGACGTATCGAGTTCTTGCCGCGCCCGGGCGGCGGCGGCGCCACCGGATTTTGCGTGCCGTCCTTGAACCCCGCCAGATTGCGCGGCGTGTCGCCGTTCGCCAGATTCGCCGAAAAGCCGGACTGAACCCAACGAATTTCGGCCACGCCATATGCAAGCCGCGCGATTTGACGCACGGCATGAAAGGCAACCTGCGGATCGTCGGCGCAGGCCTGCACGGAAAGATCGCCGCCGGTGCGCTCGGCGACGAGCTGGTCGCCGTTGAAGCGCGGCAGATCGACGAGCGCGGCCGGGCGCTGGGCCGCGAGGCCATAGCGGTCCTTTCCGTCCTTGACGAAAAGCCCGGCGCCAAAGCCGAAGGTGAGCGTGAGGCGCGCCGGGCCGAGGCCCTGCGCCTCGCCGGAATCGAGCGCCGGCGCGGACGAATAGGCATCCTTGCCGAGATCGGTGACGGCCTTGCCGGATGTGAGCTCGGCCGCGGCCTTCGTCCAGGCGCGCAACAATGTTTCGACATCGGCGGCCTTAGTCGCGGTGAGGTCGAAGGCGGCGAAATAGCTGTGCGATTGAAGCGGGGTCAGAATGCCGCTCTGGTTGGCGCCGAAAAAAGGTTCGGCGCTCGTCGCCGCACAGCTCGGACCGACGCTCCCCTCGGCATGGGCCGACGGTGCGCGCAGCCCGGCGCCCAAAGCGCCGGCGAGCGCGCCCGCCGCGGCGAGAAAGCCGCGGCGCGAACCCATGGGACAGCCTTGGCTCATTGCGCCAGAACGAGCGTGTTGACCTCGTCCTCGACGTAATAGAAGCCATCGCCGGGCGGAGTCATGGCGAGGCCGAAGAGATCGCCGCTGCCGGGCGGCGTCTGCGCGCGGTTGGGATCGATCCAGCGGGCGTAGATTTGCGTGCCGGTCTTGGGATCGATTTCAACCACTTGTCCGTTCAGGCCGTTGGTGACGAGAAGATGCCCGTTGGGCGCCGTCACCATGGCGAGCGGCCGTTTCAAGAGTCCGTCCTTGGTCACGTCGCGGCCGGTGCCGGCGCTGTCCTTGCGCGTGATCGCGTTGGGGATCGCGGCAATGCGGTTGCCGATGGCGTCGGAGACGTAAAGCGTTCCGTCCTCGCCGAGCGCGAGGCCGGTGGGGCCGATGACGAAGACGCCCTTGTCGGCCTGCTCGCCGAAGCCGTCGGCAATCACGGTCTCCTTGGCGATCTGCGGCGGCTTGCCCTTGGGAATGGCAAGCTCGAGGCGCAACACCGTCGCCTTGTTGAGAATCGGCGGATTGCCGTCGGGCGCGCCGACGCCGAAACCGGTATTGCTCAAGAAGAGCGTGGCGCTCGAACCCTTGTCGATGACCGCCATATTGCCCCACGGCCCGTTGATGGCGGGGCTCGTCAGCACGTCGGCGATATTGCCCTGCGAATCGAGGACGATGAGGCAACCCTGGCCCTTGGTCGCGGTCGTTCCGTCCTGGCTTGGAAGGCTGCCGACGATCACCCAGCCGGATTTCAGCATGGTCATCGCCGTGGTGAGCCCGATGCCGCCCGGGCATTGGGCGAGATGGCGCGGGATTGCCGCGAAGACGCCCATCTTCTTGCTGGAAGGCGTGAACGAGATGATCGTCGTCCCCAATCCCTGCAGATTGTTGTGGTCGTTGAAATTGTCGACCAGGACATCGTTCTTCTGGATCTTGCCGGCCGAAACCGGTGCGACGACGACGGCGTAAGGATTTTGGTCGCCGTTGTCGGGGACGGTCGAGGTCAGCGTCGTCTGATGATGCAGGGTTTCGAGGAAGCCGGCTTCGGCATGGGCCCTGGGCATCGCGCCGAGCGCAAGGCCAAGGGAAAGCGCCGCCGCGGGAGCGAAGCGTCCGATCAGGTTTGAAGATTGCATGGCGGTCCTCGACTCGGATGAAGGTCAGAAGGTGACGATGCTGCGCAGGCCGATGATCGACTCATCGCCGACGCGCTCGGTCGGATCGTAGGGATTGGGAATGCCGCCGCCGGGGCGGATGACATATTGGAAGTCGGGTTGCAGCTGCCACCAGCCGGTGAGCTGCAGTTGGTAGGTGAGTTCGACAAAAGTCTCGAGCGAGGGTATCGGCGTCGGGATCCCGCTGTAGAAGACCGCATCTTCAGCGAGCCCGCTCACGTAGCTGCTGACCCGCGCCACGCCGAAGCCGACGCCCAATGTGTCGCTGTCGCGGCCTTGGAACGGCGCCTTGAGCGTCGCGCCGGCATTGGCGCTGAAGCTGATCACGTTGCGGTCGTCGGGCGCGCCCATCACGCGCGTGAAGACGTTGAGAGATTGCGTGCTGTCGGCGCTCGGCCGCCAGACCATCTGGTCGGCGATGCCGTAGATGCTGAAATTCGTGTCTTCCATCTGCGGCACGCCGCTGCTCGCCGGATTGGCAAGCGACAGGCCGATGCTGTCATAGCGCGGGTTGGGAAATGCGGCCGTATCGAACCAGGCGCCGATCTTGTAGGTGCCGGGCAGTCCCGCCGGATGTTTGCCGTCGTCCATGTCGCCGTCCGAAGGCTGGTTGATGTTGTATTGCGCCTCGGCGATGGCCAGCGCGCCGGTGGAGGCGAGGTGCAGGAAATTGCCGCCCCAGGCCGAACTGCCGCGCAATTGCGAATCGTCGTCGAACGGGCCGCCCGGCGGATTGTCCTGGAAAACGCCGGCCAGCAAGGTCAGCGCTCCGCTGGGCTTGGCCCGCAAACGTATGCCGGCCGAAGACAGCGGGTAAGCCGGACCCCCGCCGTAAAGGTCGAAGGAAGGAACGGCCGGCCAGCCAAGCGCGGTGTTGACGAATAGCGCGGCGTTCTGGCTGACGATGAATTCCTGGTCGAGGCTTTCTTGACCGATCCGCACGTCGAATTTGCCGTCGAGAAAAACCTGCTGATACCAGGCTTCCCAAAGGCGCGTGCTCGGGTCGGCGGCCACGCCGCTGTAGGTTTGCAGGTTGAGAAGATTGGTTGAGCTGAGATTGCGCCCGCGGATCTGAAAGGCGCTGATGTTGAGGGTGCCGCCGTCCCACCCGAAGGCCTTCTGCGTGTTCAGAGAAAGTCCCATGACGGTCAGCGCATTGTAATTTGCGCCCTGTTTGATCCCGCCGGTCGGGTTGCCGAAGCCTTCGTTGAGGTCGATCAACGTGAAGGTCAGCCCGTATTTGCCGAGCGCCGTGCGAAATCCTCCTGTGTCGCCCAGCAAATTGCTGCGCGAAGGCGCAAAGAGGCCGGTGAAGAAATCGGGTTCGCTCGCTGCGTCTTGCACGTTCGTGCCGGAGCTCTGCGTCGTATTGGCCTGCTGCGCGTGGCCGCAGCCCGTCCCCAAGCCGGCGAGGAGAGACGCCGCCAAGCCGAGTCGCCACGCCGCGGCGCCACGGACCGCGCCGCGCGGGAACGGAATTTGAAATCTCGAATGCATGGCCAGCCCTTTCCCCGTGTTCAGCGTCGAATCTGGCTGGCGGTAGATGCCGCTCCGGCAATCATTGCTGGCTATGTTACGCGTGTTTGACATTGACTGGCCGCCGAAGCGGCCCGCGGCCTGCTCACTTCGTCAGGATAAGCTTGCCCGCCGCTGTGATGCGAAGCCGGTAGTCCTGCTGTTCGTGGCGGATGATGACGACCTTGTCGCCGCCCATCAGATCGCGGCTCGAGATCGTCCGCGGCGCTCTGGGCTGCGCGGCGCTTGGCGCGCGTCCGCTCGACCTCTCCGACATCCTGCCCCCGCAGCGGTGCCTCACGACTTCGACCTTCCGTCCATAGGTCGTCGCTGCCGCAAGCGTCAATAAATATGTTCTGTAATTATAGTAATTCTAAACTATTAAGCCGCTGTGGAAAGAATTGTAGCTCTTCTAAACTGGCTAGATTGAAAGAAATACGCAAGCGCGCCGCAAGCCGAAGCTCGGCCCGTCGGTGGGGGCTCCCCCCACAGGCCACAAAATGTAGCTGAGGCTGCGCAGCGGGTCAATAGAGCATTGCAGCAGGGCGAGCTTCGCAAATCCCCGCTGCCCCGAAGGTGGCTTCGCCAGATCTGCCGGGCATCACGGGCCGGAATGTTCGGCGCCCGGATTGGGGTCGGTCAATTGCACCGTCCAGTTCTTGGCTTCCTTGCCGGTGTCGATTTCGAAGAAGCCGGTGCGATCGAAGCCGCGCACGAAACAATTGTTGCGCCCGACGATCCGGAATTCGCGGTCGCGCGTACACATGAAGGCCTTGCCCTTCCACTCGGCGCCGCGCTCGTCCATGGCGTAGACGTAATAGAATTCGGCGGCGAGTGGGCCGCGTACCAAGGTCTCGCAGCCGCTGGCCTTCAAATTCCACCAACCTTCGCTGATCCAGTTCGTGCCGTCGGTATAGGCGATGGCGACGCTCACCCTGTTGGCCGTGCTGTTGCACAGCCTAAAATCGGCATGCGCGGGAAGCGCCGCAAGACCGAAGAAGAGGGCGGCAAGCGCGACGAATGCGGCTTTCACGTGAAACGCGACGTTGCGAGGCGGCGGAAAGGATGGGTGCAACGCGCACGTTTGAACGGCAAAAACATGTCGAAGGCGCGCCCTACGGCGCTTTGAGCCGGACGATTCACAAGGGCCGATCATGGGCGCCCGCCAATAAGGCCGAGCCGATGCCGCAAGGCAAGCGGAATTTGGCGGCGTCGCGATCTTCTCCGCATGAGAGGCGGAGATTGCAGCCGGACATTCGACTTTGCGCCGCAATTCGCGCCGAGAATGGGGCATGTCCGGCACTCTGCAAGATCGCGGCGATCGCGTCGCAGACTTCGCCCCGGTCGAGAGAATCGAAGGCCGGCTCGACGCCGGCCTGTTGCTCCTCTGCGATCATGCCAGCAATGGCCTGCCTTCGGCCTATGGCAGCCTCGGGCTTTGCGCAGCCGATCTTGAAACGCATATCGCCTGCGACATCGGCGCCGCCGAAGTCTGCCGGCATCTGGCGCGGCGTTTTTCGGCGCCGGCGCTGCTCACCCGCTTCTCGCGCCTGCTGATCGATCCCAACCGCGGCGGCCTCGACCCCACCTTGGTGATGCGCATTTCCGACGGGCGCATCATTCCCGGCAATGCGCGGATCGATGCGGCGGAGATCGACAGGCGCCGCGCGCTCTATTGGACGCCTTACCGGCAAATGATCGCCGCGCAAGTCGCGGCCATGCTGGCCAAGGGGCCGCCCCCGGCGGTGATCGGCATCCATTCCTTCACGCCGCTCTGGAAAGGCCTGGCGCGGCCCTGGCAGATCGGAATTCTCTGGGACGGCGACCCTTATTTTTCCGCTCACCTCATCGCCGCGCTCGCCGCCAAAGGCTTAGCCGTCGGCGACAACGAGCCCTATGCGGGCTCGCTCCCCGGCGACACGCTCGATGCGGAGATAGCGCCGCGCGGCCTCGCCGGCCTGCTGATCGAAATTCGCCAGGACCTCGTGGCCGAACCGCCCCGGGCGCGCGACTGGGCCGAACTTATTGGCGACGTCCTCGCGCCGATTCTGGCGCGCCCCGAAACGCACCGGACAGCCGCGCAACAAAATATTCGCGCCAAATGTTGAGCGATCTTGGGATTGCGGGGATTTCGGCGCGCCGCGCTTGACCTCGGGACGCAGAGGCCGCATCCGGGCCGGCATGAATTCGCTCTTCCGCCATCGAGAGGATGGGAAATGACCCTTCACGTCGCCAAACCCAAAGTCGCCGGCCAGGAACTCAAGGCCTTCGTCGAGAGGATCGAGAAGCTCGAAGAAGAAAAGAAGGCGATCGGCGGCGACCTTCGCGAAATTTACGCGGAAATGAAGGGCCGAGGATTCGAGACCAAGGCGGTGCGGCAGATCGTGCGATTGCGCCGCCAGGATCAGGCGCAACGCGCGGAAATGGAGGCGATTCTCGATGTCTACAAACAGGCGCTGAACATGCATTGAGCGGCGCGACATGCCGCGGATCCCGACACGGATCCTGACAATGGCGTATCCCATCCCCATCTAACAGCCGGCTCTCGGGCCTCGCCTCAAGATGGGGAAACAGATGATGACCCACGATCCGGAAATTCTTTTTTCGCCTTTTCGCCTCGGCGATCTCGAGCTTAGAAACCGGATCGTTATGGCGCCCTTGACGCGCAATCGCGCCACGCGCGGGACGGATGCGCCCAACGAGCTCAATGCCGAATATTACCGCCAGCGCGCCTGCGCCGGATTGATCATCAGCGAAGCCGCGCAAATCTCCAAACAGGGCCAGGGCTATATTTGGACGCCCGGAATTTATTCGGACGCGCAGGTCGAAGGCTGGAAGAAAGTCACCTGCGCCGTCCACGACGCGGGCGGAAAAATCTTCATCCAGCTTTGGCATGTCGGGCGCATTTCGCACAGGTCTTTGCAGCCGGGCGGTGCGGCGCCGGTTGCACCTTCGGCGATCCGCGCCCGGACCAAGACCTTCATCGAGACAGGCTTCGTCGATGTTTCGGAGCCGCGCGCCTTGAGCATCGAAGAGATCGGCGGCGTGATTCAAGATTACGCGAAGGCCGCCGCGAACGCCAAGAAGGCGGGCTTCGACGGAATAGAAATCCACGGCGCCAACGGCTATCTCATCGATCAATTCTTGAAGGACGGCACCAACAAGCGCAGCGACGCCTATGGAGGCCCGGTCGAGAACCGCGCCCGTTTCGCGCTCGACGTCACCGATGCGATCCTGCGGATATGGGACAGGCGCCGCGTCGGCATCAGGCTCGCGCCGGTGTCGCCCGCCAACGATATTTCCGACAGCGATCCGGCCAAGGTTTTCTTCTATCTCGCCGACAAATTGAGCGCCCGCGGGATCGCCTTTATCGATGTCATCGAGGGCGCGACCGGCGGAGCGCGCGATTACGCGCCCTTCGATTATCTCGGGCTGCGCAAGGCTTTCTCGGGCGCCTATATCGCCAACAACGATTATACCCGCGAACTCGCGATCGAGACCTTGGGCGAAGGCCGCGCCGATCTCATCGCCTTCGGCAAGCTCTTCATCTCCAACCCGGATCTGGTCGAACGCTTGAAGCTCGACACGCCGCTCAATCCTTACGATCAAGCGACCTTCTACGGCGGCGACGCCAGGGGCTACACCGATTATCCGACCCTGGCGCATGAAGCCATGCGAGCGGCGGGACGCGCCGGCGCGGGGGCCGGCTGAAGCCGCGTCTTTCGAGGCATAACGTCCCGTTTCGGCACGCCCATAGGGCGCGCGCTAAGATGGCGTTAACCATGTTTGCCTAACCCTCGTTGAGCGCGGCCGGTCGAAGCCGCGCCAGCGAGGAGCGCGTGCCGGTCTGCAGCAAAGGCCGTCTCAAGGTCGTTGCGACATCCGCGGCCGCGATGCTCGTCGCCGCCGCCAACGCACCCGCCTGCGCGCAGGAGGCGCCGACCGACATCGGGCCGCCCTATGTCCCGGCGCAGGACAATGCCGCGCCCCCGCCACGTTATGTCGCTCCGCCCGCCGACGAGGAAAATCCCGGTCCCGCCGCTCCCAATGCCGGCGCCGCGCAAGGCCCCGCCGCACAAGCCCCCGCCGCGCCTTATGAACCGCAGCCTTCGCCCGATCAGCAGATCATCGACCAGGAGGGCCTCGGACTGCATGGCACGGATCTGCCGCCGCTCGAGACGCAAGGCTCGCCGGCGGCCGAAAACCAGGCGCCCTCCGACGTCAATCCGCTTGCCGCTCCCGAACCGCAATATGGCTTGCCCGCCCCGATCACCGACACATCCGACTATACCAATTACGGCAAGGCGAGGCCGAAGAAGCCCAAGCTCTATCATTTGCCGAAGTTGCAGCAGCCCGGCGCGCTGAAGTTGCCGCCGCTCGAGACCTATAAGACCGCCCCCGACACACAGCCGCGCGGCAGCAATCCGCCTTATTACGATCCGGCCGATCCCGGTCCCTCGACCGCCGTCATTCCGACTCTGCCGCGCCCGGCTCCCGCGAAGCCCGATCCGACGCCTTTCGCGCCGGTCGGCATCGACGTCGGCTCGCTGCGCCTCTATCCCTATGTCGAAGCCGACGGCGGCTACGACACCAATCCCAACCGCTTGGCGCAGCAGGTTCAAGCCTCGCCCTTCGTCTATGGGGAAACGGGGCTGAAGCTCGAGTCGCTATGGTCGCAAAACAGTTTCACGGCCGATTTGCGCGGCGGCTATTACGACTATTTCGAAGTGCCGGCGGCCAATCGCCCCGATGCCGCCGGAACCATCACCGGCCGCGTCGACGTCACACGGCAGACGCAGATCAATCTCATCGGCACGTTCGACATCGAGACGCAGCAGCCGGGCTCGCCGATTTTCGCCATTCCCAACAGCGTCTTCATCACCAATCGGCCGCTCGTCGTCACGCTTGGCCAATCGGCCGGGGTGACTGAGGAGTTCAACCGTCTCGCGGTGAGCCTGACCGGCGCGTTCACCGGCTATATTTTCGGCAATGCGACGCAATCCGACGGCACCGAACTCTTGCTCTCGCAGGACGATTACAACGACTATGCCGCCATCGCCAAGGCTGGCTACGAGATCACCCCCGGCCTCATACCCTTTATTCAAGTGACGGGAGATGCGCGCCGCTACGCCGATTATCTCGACGTCTACGGATTCGCGCGCAATTCGAACGGCGTTGCGTTCGAGGCCGGCACGACGTTCGAATTCACCCGCCTGCTGACCGGCCAGATCGGCGCGGGCTATGCGGAGCGCGTCTATGTCGATCCGCGCCTGCCCTTCTTCGACGCCCCGACCGTCGACGGCAAGTTGAATTACGCCGTCACCCCGCTGACGACGATCAATTTGAACGTCGCGACCTTCCTTTCGGAAACGACTCTGGCTTTCGCTTCGGGCGCGGTCAGCCGCAGCGTCGGCCTGGGCGTGACGCATTCGCTCCTGCCGGACGTCACGCTCTCGGCGAACTTCACCTATCAGAACAACGTTTATGACGGCCAGCCGGTGACCGAAAATCTTTATACCGGCACGCTCAAGGCCGAATATGATCTCAACCGCAATATGGTCCTGACCGGCAGCTATGCGCATTCATGGTTCGAAAGCACGGAGCCGGGCGAGAATTTCGTCGACGACACCGTCATGCTCGGCTTGCGGCTGCAGGACTGAGATCGCTAGAGCTTGCCGACGAGGCTCTTGAGAAGCGCGCGAAACTCCCCCGCCACATCGGGATTGGCCAGTGCGAAGGCGACATTGGCGCCCAAAAATCCGAGCCGCGAGCCGCAATCATAGGTGCTGCCGTCGAAGCGCACCCCATGGAAGGCCTGTCGGGCGGCGAGCGCCTTCATGGCGTCGGTCAGTTGGATCTCGCCGCCCGCGCCTTTGGCGACCTTCTCGAGGATCGGAAAGATCTCGGGAGAGAGAATATAACGGCCCGAGATGATGAGGTTCGACGGCGCGCTGCCTTGCGGAGGTTTCTCGACCATGCCGGTGATCTCGAATGTGTCGCCATAGGTCTTGCCGACCGAAACGACTCCATATTTGTGGGTCTCGGCGGGCGGCACTTCTTCGACCGCGATGATATTGCCGCCGTGTTTCTCGTAGGCGGCGACGCATTGGGCAAGGCAACGCTCCTTCTTCGGGCCGCAGGCCATGGTCAGCATGTCGGGCAGCACGACGGCGAAAGGCTCGTCGCCGATGATGTCGCGCGCGCACCAGACGGCATGGCCGAGGCCGAGCGGCGCCTGTTGGCGCGTGAAGCTCATCGAGCCCGGCTTTGGCAAGTCGGCGAGCAAAGCCTGGCGTTCCTGGGTCTTGCCGCGCTTCAAAAGCACGTCTTCGAGCTCGTAGGCCGTGTCGAAATGATCTTCGATCACCGCCTTGTTGCGGCCGGTGACAAAGACGCAATGTTCGATCCCCGCTTCATGGGCTTCGTCGACCACATGCTGAAGAATCGGCCGGTCGACGACGGTGAGCATTTCCTTGGGGATTGACTTGGTCGCCGGCAGGAAGCGCGTCCCCAGACCGGCGACGGGAAAGACCGCCTTGCGTATGCTTTTGTTCATTGAGAAGCCAAGGGTTCGAGGACGCTGATCGAGCCGGCCGACAAAGCGGCAGCGCAGCTGCTAAATTCAGACGTAGGATAGGGGCAAGCCCGGCGTCAACTGAGGCTTAAGCCGCCGATTAACCCGGCATTTCGTTCTGGCTGGCAGGATCGGCGCGAAAGGACGAGCCAATGGCGATCTTGGTGACCGGGGGGGCCGGCTATATCGGCGGCCAAATGGTCCTGGCGCTGCTCGATGCCGGCGAAGAGGTCGTCGTGCTCGACGATCTTTCGACCGGCTTTGCTTGGGCCGTGCCCAAAGCGGCCGAACTCGTCATCGGAGACTGCGGCGATCAGGACCGGCTGCAGCAAATCGCCGCCGCCCACGACATCGAAGCGATCGCCCATTTCGCGGCGAAAATCGTCGTGCCGGATTCAGTCGCCGACCCACTCGGCTATTATTTCAGCAATACCGTCAAGGCCCGCGCTCTCGCCGAATTCGCCGTGCGTCACGGGATCAGGAACTTCATTTTTTCCTCGACCGCCGCCGTCTACGGGGAGCCGCCTGTCAATCCGATCTTCGAGACGGCGCAACCGGCGCCGATCAATCCGTACGGACGATCCAAACTCATGGTCGAGTGGATGCTCGAGGACGCCGCCAAAGTTCATGATCTCTCCTATGTCGCCCTGCGCTACTTCAACGTAGCCGGTGCCGACCCGAAGGGCCGCCTTGGCCAGTCTACCCCTAACGCGACGCACCTAATTAAGGTTGCAGTGCAGGCCGCGCTCGGCATGCGCAACGGGATGGACGTCTTCGGCACCGATTATCCGACTCCGGACGGAACCTGCGTGCGCGACTACATCCAGGTCAGCGACCTCATCGGCGCCCATCTTCTGGCCCTCGGCCATTTGCGCGGCGGCGGAGAAAGCCTCGTGCTCAACTGTGGTTACGGGCATGGCCATTCGGTGCGCGAGGTCATCGAGGTGGTGAAGAAAATTTCCGGTACGGACTTCGAAGTCCGCTTGGCGGGACGCCGCGCTGGCGATCCGGCGGCACTGGTGGCGGGTGCGCAGGCGATCCGCAGCCGGCTCGGCTGGACGCCGCATTATGACGATCTCGCAGAGATCGTGCGCCAAGCGTACCAATGGGAACGCAAGTTGCGCGGCGCCACGCCGGCTCTGGCGCGCTGAAGATTCGGCATGCCTGATGACTGGCGTGCCGTTTATGGAGCGCGAATGAGAGGCGCAAAGGGCGACGGTCCGAAAGACCGCCGGGGAGTTCGGGTGAGCGATCCGGATGTTTTTTCCGAAACCACGCGAAAAGGCTGGGGCGCGCGGGTCGGCCAGAGCATCATAGGCCTCATCGTCGGCCTTTTGATGGTGCCTGCGGCGATCGTTCTGCTCTGTTGGAACGAGGGACGCGCGGTCGAAGCGAGCAGCGCGCTCGACCGGGGCCTGCGCCAAGTCGTGGAGGTCAGTCCGGATCGCGTTCTTCCGGACAATGGCGGCAAGCTCGTTCATCTCGTCGGCGAGATCGTAACCTCGACCCCGGCGCGCGATCCGGCCTTCGACGTCGGCGGCGAGGATCTTTTGCGCCTGCGCCGCACGGTTGAAATGTATCAATGGAAAGAGGACGAGAACTCGACCGCCCAGCAATCTTCGGGCGGGTCGGAAGTCACGCAGACGACCTACACCTATCATCGCGTC
>JASHVQ010000248.1 GCA_030044485.1 Methylovirgula sp.
AAGCCCGCGCAAGATTCCGCGGTCGGCGGAAAAGGCGTGATTGTCCTGGACGAATGCCGCGTCGATACCGGCCGCGGCGAAGGCATTATGCACATAGACTTCCGAAAAGAAGCCGCGTCGGTCCGCGAATTTTTCGACATCTATGATTTTGACGTCCGGGACGTCCGAGTTCTGCACGTTCAACATGCCAAGCGTCCCGGGCGTCAAATGGCCAAGCCAAGCCGTTCGCCGCGATAGCCCGCGCGGAGACCCTCCCACCACGGGCGATTGGCGATATACCATTCGACCGTCTTGCGCAGCGCCTGGGAGAAGTCGTGTCTGGGTTTCCAGCCGAGTTCGGCTTTGATGCGGCTCGCGTCGATCGCATAGCGCAAATCATGTCCGGGCCGATCCGCGACGAAGCTTATGAGCTTGCGGTGCGAGGCGCCGGCGGCGCGCGGCGAAAGTTCGTCCAGCAGATCGCAAATGGCTTCGACGATCTCGATATTGCGCCGCTCGTTGCTTGCGCCGATGTTGTAGCACGATCCAGGCGCCCCATTGAGCACCGCCAGCAAAAGCGCCTCGGCGTGGTCCTCGACGAACAGCCAGTCGCGGACGTTATGCCCGCGTCCATAGACCGGCAGTGCGCGGCCCTCGAGCGCATTGATGATCGTCAGCGGTATAAGCTTTTCGGGGAAATGATAGGGCCCGAAATTGTTGGAGCAGTTGGTGACGATCGTCGGCAGCCCGAACGTATGGTGCCAGGCGCGCACCAGGTGGTCGGAACCGGCCTTCGACGCGGCATAAGGCGAATTGGGTGCGTAGGCCGTGTCTTCGGAGAAAAACCCCGAGGCGCCGAGCGAACCAAACACCTCGTCGGTCGAAATATGGTGAAACCGGAACGCGCTTCGCCGCGCCGCCGGCAGCGCGCGCCAATAGGCGAGCGAGGCTTCAAGAAGCGCGAAAGTTCCGACGACATTGGTCTGGATAAAAGCAGCCGGCGCATCGATGGATCGGTCGACGTGAGTCTCTGCCGCGAGATGCATGACGATGTCCGGCGCGAAATCCGAGAAGGCGGCCTTGACCGCGGCCGCGTCGCAGACGTCGCCCTTGCAGAAAGTGTAACGGGAATCGCGCGCGATCGGTGCGAGAGAGGCGAGGTTTCCCGCGTAAGTGAGCTTGTCGAAGACGAACACCCGATGCGCGGTTTTTTCGACGATCCACCGCGCCACGGCGGATCCGATGAACCCCGCCCCTCCGGTGATCAAGATGCGCATGCGTCCGCCCAGCTTGCCCGAAGCGCCTAGCATCGCGCCTACAGAACCATATCGTGCCTCATAAATCGACTCCCAAAATGCGGCGGCCAAAGGTTAAAGTGAGGCCGCGTCAGGTCCTGGCGCGCGAAGGGGGAGCCATGAATCGCCGCGCTCTGTTCGCCGGTCTTGCGGGTCTCGGCACGGTTGCGCTGGCGCGGCGGTGCTTTGCCAATGTCCCGCTTGCCGCCGACAAAATCGACATGCCGCCCGCCGATACGCGCGCGCATTTTGTCGCTTGGATGGCGGCCAATCGCGGCGAAGATCCGAATTTCCTGGGACAGCGCTGGGACCGCCTGCAGGCGCTTTTTCAGCACCAGGATGTCTGGGGTGCGAAGAACGTCCGCGCCTATCTGCTGACGCCGCGCGAAAAATTCGTGACGCCGGCGAATTTGGATCGCGCCTACGTCTGGCACTATCTCGACATCGGCTTCGGGGTCACGATCACCGGCCCGCATACCGTGGCGCGAATGACCAGCGCGCTCGACGTGGCGCCGGGCGCGAAGGTGCTGGAGATCGGTACGGGGTCGGGCTATCAATCGGCGTTTCTCTCCAATCTCACCGATCGCGTGTTTACGATCGAAATCATCCCGGCTCTCGCGGCGCGCACGCGCCGTCTCTACGACGATCTCATTTCGCACGGCTATGTCGAATATCGATTCATCACGACCAAGAACGCCGATGGCTATTACGGCTGGGAACAATACGCGCCGTTCGACAGGATCATCGTCACCTGCGGCATCGACCACGTCCCGCCGCCGCTCCTGCAACAATTGAAGCCGGACGGAATCATGGTGATTCCGGTCGGGCCCCCAGGTGCGCAGCACGTTTTGAAGATTGTCGCAGCGCGGGGCGTGGACGGTGCGATTGCCACGCGGCGTTCCGACATCTACGGCGGCGCGCCAATATCGTTCGTCCCCTTCACCAGGCTCGAAGGCGGTCGAATATCGGGGACGCATAACGCCGATTAGGCGGATACCAATTCTGCCGGGGCCGCGCGTTACGCGGCCCCGGCGTTCTGCCCTCTTAACGACTGACGGCGCGTTTCGTTCTATCGAAGCGCACCTGCACATCCGCTTTTCCCGGCTTGGCGCTGCGGAGCGCGCTACGAAGGCATTCTGCACGAATATCTCGTTTGCGAAGACGCCTCGACGCGCGGCCATCTTCCGCTCGTGCTGCGCATCGTCCAGGACGGCGCGCGACATCGCGATCCGCTGACCTATCGGCGCGACGCCGAACTTCTCGAGCGGGCGCTGCGAGCGGAAACCGATCCGTTTCGCATCGCGCGCTACACGTTTTATCTGGCGCAGAGCTATCGCGACTGCGGGCAGCCGGAAAAAGCCATCGACGCCTATCTGCGGCGCGCCAAGCTCGGCTTCTGGGACCAGGAAGTTTTTGTGAGCCTTTATACCGCCGCGCAACTCAAGGAAGCGCGCGGCGAGGCGCCGGAAGAAGTGCTGCGCCTATATGACGAGGCAACGCGCGCTTGTCCGTCTCGCGCCGAAGCGGCCTATCGGGCAAGCCGCCTTTGCCGGCTGCGCAACGAGTTCGCGCGCGGCTATGCGATCGCCAAGCCGGCCCTGGCCCTCGCGGCGCCGCCCGACGGGCTGTTCGTCGAGACCTGGATTTACGACTACGGCCTGCTCGACGAATTCGCCGTCAATGCCTATTGGGCCGGCCATTATCGCGAATGCGTCGACGCCGTTTTGCGCGCCCTGGCCAGCGGCAAGGTTCCAACCGACGAACAAAAGCGCTTCGTCGAAAATGCGCGATTTGCCTTGCGCAAATTGCTCTAGCGCAATCGGGCGTCGATCAGCCCGCGTTTTCGCAACAGCGCCTCGGGCGAGGCCGGGCGGCCGCGGAAGGCGAGATATGCCGCTTGCGGATCGGCGCGATTGCCGGCGGAATAGACATGCTCGCGCAATCTTTCCGCCACGCGCGGATCGAAAATATCGCCCGCTTC
>JASHVQ010000249.1 GCA_030044485.1 Methylovirgula sp.
ACGCCGGGAGGCATGCGGCCGCCGTCGATAAAGACGCTCGCAACTTCGGGAAATTTGCGCAGCCGCTCGGTGACCGTAGCGGCGACTTTCCGCGTCGCGTCGAGCTCCGAGCCGGGCGGCAATTCGATCGCCAGATGCGATCGCCCGGAATCCTGGGTTGGCTGGAAGTCGCGCGAGACGAGGTTTGTTGTGATGCTCAAGATCGACAAGGCGAAGAGCACCAGGCCGATGGCGACCGACTTGTAGCGATTCTCGACCGACCAGCGGACAAGACGCCCATAGCGCGCGGCGAGTGCGCTCGTCTTTTCCCTCCGAAGGTCGGGCTTCAAGAAGTAGGCGGCGAGCATGGGCGTGATCAGCCGCGCCGCGATCAAGGAGAAAATGACCTCGGCGGCAATCGTCAGGCCGAATTGCTTGAAATATTGGCCGGCGATGTTGCCGATGAAGCTCACCGGCGCAAAGACCGCGACGATCGTCAGGCTGATCGCGATAACGGCAAGGCCGATCTCGTCCGCCGCTTCCATCGCGGCGCGGTAGGCGGATTTGCCCATGCGCATGTGGCGGACGATGTTCTCGATCTCGACGATGGCATCATCGACGAGAATGCCGGTCGCCAGCGTTATAGCGAGGAGACTCACCAGATTCAGCGAAAAGCCGAGCAAGTGCATCACCCAGAACGCCGGGATGATCGACAGGGGCAAGGCGATCGCGGCAATCACCGTCGCTCGCAAATTGCGCAGAAAGAGAAAGACGACGACGACCGCGAGCAGCGCGCCTTCGAAGAAAGTGTGGAGCGCGGCATCGTAATTGCTCTGCGTGTAGCGGACGGAGGTGTCGATGAGCCTAAGGTCGATATCGGGATGCTCGGCCTTGAGTTGGTCGATGAGCTTCTCGACGCGCCCCGCGACGGCGACGTCGCTCGCTCCCTTCGAGCGCCGAATGCTGAAGGCAACGATCGGTTCGCCGTTTAGCCGTGCGAAAGTCCGCGGCGCGGCAATCGTGTCGGCGATTGTGGCAATTTCTCCGAGCCGCACCTCGCCGCCGCGCGGCAGACCGATTTCCGTCGCCGCAAGTTCGGCGAGGCTTTTCGGATCGGCCGATCCAGCGGTGTCGGCGCTGCGGCTCGCCTCCAGGCGCTCGCTCACTTCGGCGGCGGTCAGGCCGAGGGCCCGAAGCCGATCGGGATCGAGAGAAACATGGATTTCGCGTTCGCTTCCGCCGATTCGTTCAACCGAGCTCACCCCCGCGACGTCCTTGAGTTTACGGATGACGGTGTCGTCCACGAAAAACGACAATTGCTCGGGGGTCATCGCCGGCGAAACGGCGGCATAGCTCAGGATGCCGAGACCCACGGCATCGACGTGGCGCACCTGCGGTTCAGAGATTGAAGCGGGAAGATCGCCGCGCACCTTTCTTACCGCATCTCTGACTTCGGCCAGAACTTTGTTGCTGTCGACATCGAGGGCGTAAGTGATCGTTGTCGCGGAAATTCCGTCGCTCACCGAGGACATGATGTGGCGTGTGCCGTCGATGCCGGCGACGGCATCCTCGATCTTGGTTGTAACCTGCGATTCGAGTTGGGTCGGGCTTGCGCCCAATTGCGTGACCACGACCGAGACGATCGGCGGGTCGACGTTCGGCAGAAGCGTGATCGGCAAATCTCTGAAGCTTGCCGCGCCGAGCAAAAGCAACGCCGCGGCGAGGAGAATCGCCGGCATGGGCTTGCGAATCGACAAGGCCGAGACGTTGAGGGCCATGAGATCTCTAAGATCGCCTGGAGAGGGGCCGCGGACTGCGGGGAAGTTCTGGCGGCAAAGGCTTCGGTCGCTCGGTCAAATGCATCCCGCCGAAATTGCTGTCCGGCGACACAAAACAATCGTCGCCTGACCGCAGACGCCGAACCATCACCTGAACGGGAGGCCGCATTTCGACGGCTGCGCGACACCGCCTGCACAGCGATAATATGCAAGCGTCGCCTGAGGATTAACCGCCAGTAACATGAAGAATACGACCAAAACATGGGCCAGAATGCGACTCCTCGCCTCACCCACCGCGGCGCATTAGAAAGGGGCGTAACACACGAATTTAACTCACCATTTTGGCGGGACTCACGACGCGACACAGCCCCGGCGTCGAAGCGACGAAGAAGCCGGCGC
Source organism: Methylovirgula sp. (assembly GCA_030044485.1). GTDB lineage: Bacteria > Pseudomonadota > Alphaproteobacteria > Rhizobiales > Beijerinckiaceae > Methylovirgula. Next base: position 2,157 of record JASHVQ010000249.1, read on the forward strand.
CCATGAAGCGCGCTTGCGTTCCAAAGGGCAAAGGACGTTGCCGAAAGATCGCAGCCTCGCAGAACTTGTCGAAATCCCGCGTTGAAGCGGAGAGTCGGGCGACCATAATGTCTGTACAGAGCGGTTTCGATCCGTTTTGATGCGCAAGTGCCCGCAGGTCGAGAGGACAAGCATTCCGCCATGACGCGTTCACTGCCTGACTGTGTGCGTCGCATCCTCTGCGTTTTTCCGCGTTACACGCCTTCCTTCGGAACGTTCGAACATTCCTATCGCCTGACGCTCAACACGCGCGCCTTCATGCCGCCGCAGGGGCTTCTGGTGATCGCCGCGACTCTGCCGAAACATTGGCAGGTGCGCTTCCTCGACGAGAACATGGAGCCGGCGACGGACCGCGATTTCGAATGGGCCGACGCCGTTTTCGTGAGCGGGATGCACATTCAACGCCGCCAAATCGAAGACATCTGCCGCCGGGCGCATCGCCACGACAAGGTCGTGGCGCTCGGTGGTCCTTCGGTTTCCGCCTGTCCCGAGTATTACCCGAGCTTCGATTATCTTCATGTCGGCGAACTCGGCGACGCGACCGAGGAACTCATCGCGATCCTGGCGCAGGACGTGAGCCGTCCTGCGCGGCAGGTCGTTCTCGCCACGAAGCTGCGCCGCGACCTTGCCGATTTTCCCCTGCCCGCCTACGAACTTGCGTATATCGACCGCTATCTTCTCGGCACGATCCAGTATTCGAGCGGCTGCCCCTACCGTTGCGAATTCTGCGACATTCCCGGACTTTACGGCCGCGTGCCGCGCCTCAAACAGCCGGAGCAGATGATCGCCGAGCTCGACAAGCTTGTCGCACGCGGCGTCGCCGGCGCCGTCTATTTCGTCGACGACAATTTTATCGCCAACCGCCGCGCCGTCAGCGAGCTTCTGCCGCACCTGATCGGCTGGCAAAAACGCAACGGCTATCCGCTCAACTTCTCCTGCGAGGCGACGCTCAACATCGCGCGCACGCCGGAAATCCTGGCGCTCATGCGCGAGGCGGGTTTCGACACGATTTTCTGCGGCATCGAAACGCCGGATCCGGACGCGCTCAAGGGCATCGAGAAGAAACAGAATCTCGTCATGCCGATCCTCGATTCGGTGCGAGCAATCAACAAACATGGCATGCAGGTCGTCTCCGGGATCATTCTCGGCCTGGACACCGACACATTGGAATCCGGCCGGCGCATCCTCGACTTCATCGAGGAATCGAAAATACCGATGCTGACGATCAATCTGCTCGAAGCGCTGCCGCGCACGCCCCTCTGGGACCGGCTGGAGCGCGAGGGCCGCATCGACAGTGAAGAGGGGCGCGAGTCGAACGTGCGCTTTCTGCTCCCCTACGACGATGTCGTGGCCATGTGGAAGCACTGCATGAACGAGGCTTATGAGCCGGGGAGGCTCTTTGCGCGCTACGAATATCAGATGCGCGAGACCTGGCCTAATCGCCTCCCCCGCCCGTTCAGCAAAGCGCGCGTTTCGCCGCACAATATCGCCCGCGGCCTCGTCATGCTCGCCAAAGTCATGTGGCGGCTCGGCGTGGTCGCCGACTATCGCGCGCATTTTTGGAAGTTCGCTTGGCCGCTGTTACGGCGCGGCGAGATCGAGGCAATCCTCGCCACCGCGGTCTCGGCACATCATCTCATCATGTTCTCGCGCGATGCCTGCGCGGGACGCACGAACGCCTCGAATTATGCGCACCGGCTGCGCCTGCTCGAAGAAGCCGCGCGCTAGATCCGCGGCGGGCGCGCCGTAGAGTTTAATTGCGATCGGCCCATGGCCGGGGCGCCGCATCGGCGCCGCCGCCCTTCCCCCAGTCCTCGGGATTCGCGCTCGATCCTGCTCCGGCCGCGTTAGATCTCCGGCGCCTCTTCGTCGAGCGGATCTTCGTCTTCCGTCAGGGCCGGATCGTCGCGCGGCTGCGGCACGCAAAAGCCTTGCGGGACGGGGCCGTCGAACAGGCCAGCGCCCTTGAGTTCCTCGAGCCCCGGCAGATCGGCGATCGCTTCGAGGCCGAAATGCATGAGGAAGGCCTCGGTCGTTCCGTAGGTCAGCGGCCGGCCCGGCGTGCGGCGCCGCCCGCGCAACCTGACCCAGCCCGTTTCGATGAGCACGTCCATGGTGCCTTTGGAGAGAGCGACGCCGCGAATGTCCTCGATCTCGGCGCGCGTGACCGGCTGATGGTAGGCGACGATGGCCAGCGTCTCGAGCGCGGCGCGCGACAATTTTCTCGGCTCGACGACATTCTTCGACAAAAGCCAGCCGAGATCGACGGCGGTGCGGAACAGCCATTTGTTGCCGACCCGCACCAGCGTTACGCCGCGCCCCGAATAATCTTGTTTGAGGCGCGCCAGCACGTCGCCGACCGATATGCCGTCGGGCATGCGCCGCGCGATCTCGCTTTCCTCGAGCGGCTCGGAGGCGGCGAAAAGCATCGCCTCGGCGATACGCATGGCCTCGCCGAAGAGGGCGCGTTCCTTCGTTTCTTCGGTGTCCGGAAATAATCTTGCCACTTCAGCCAATCCATCCCCCCTCGTTTCGCCGCGGACGCGGCGCGATCAGGCTTCGGCCGGCGCGGCGCGCCGCTTGATCCAGAGCGGCGCGAAGGCGCGCTCCTGCCTGACACTCAAACTGCCTTGCAGAACCATTTCGAGCGTCGCCGCAAGTCCCGAAGCGCGCACCGCGCGGCGCGCTTCCCGGCCGTTGCAATAGGCCAGCAAATAAGGGTCGAGCGCCGTCCAATCGAGCGCCAGACCGGCAAGCTTGGTCAAAGCCTCGCGCGCCTCGGTCAGCGACCAGGCAAAACGTTGCTTGAGCCGCAGGCGCGCGGCGGCATGTTTTTGCCTCTGGCGCACATAGGCGGAAAGAAGATCATGCAAGCTGGCGCGCCACCGGGAGCTCTTGGAGATTTCGATCGGCTCGGGCAGGCCGCGCTGAAAAAGGTCGCGGCCGAGACGCGGCCGGTTGACGAGGGACTCGGCGGCGGCGCGGATTGCTTCGAGACGCTGCAAACGAAAGGCAAGCGCGGCGGCCAGATCGGTCGCCAGCGGCTCTTCGTCCTTTTGCGCCTGCGGCAGCAAAAGCCGCGACTTCAGATAGGCGAGCCATGCCGCCATGACGAGATAATCGGCGGCGATTTCGAAACGCAGATTGCGCGCCTCCTCGATGAAGGCGAGATATTGCTCGGCCAAAGCCAGGACGGAGATCTTGGCGAGGTCGACCTTCTGGCGGCGCGCCAATTCGAGGAGAAGGTCGAGCGGTCCCTCGAATCCGTCGACATCGACGCAGAACTCGGGCTCGTCACGGCCCGGCCCCTGATCGTTCTGTTCGAAGGCCAATTCCACGGGCGAATCATTCCCTTTTGTCAGGATATTAGGCCCAAATGGCACGCGGGTAACAACCCGGCTGTCCGGCCTCGCGCAAACTTGGTCCTCTCAGGCGGCAATCGCAAGGGCGGTCTCGATCTCCGCCCAAGCCTCGAGCGGATCGAAGCCCACCCCGTCCCCGCGCCATTTGGCGGCCCGCTCGGCGCGCTCCAAGGCCGCGCCGCAGAGGTCAGGGGCCGCCTCGGCGACGGCGGCCGCTTCGCCAAGGTCGCCGTTACAATGCAGCGCCAAATCGATACCCGCGCAAAAGGCCGCCTCGGCGCGCGCCCGGAGGCTGCCGCTCAGTGCCTGCATCGACAGGTCGTCGCTGAGCAGCAGGCCGTCGAAACCGATGGTCTTGCGAATATATTCGATTGCGGCCGGCGAGAGCGTCGCCGGCCGGTCGGGATCGAGCGCCGTGAAGACCACATGCGCGCTCATGGCCAT
>JASHVQ010000250.1 GCA_030044485.1 Methylovirgula sp.
AGATTGGCCTGGTGCGGCGCCTCGCCGACGACCCATGTCGCCTTGCCCATGGCGTCGAGCAGCGGCCGGACGCGGCCGATCTGCGCAGCCTCGCCGGCTGCGACGATGTTGAGTTCGCCCTCCTCGGCGACGTCGGGCCGCCCGAGAACGGGCGCGGCCACATAGCCGAGCCCGCGTTCGGCATGAAGTTTTTCGAGCCGCTTGGCCAAGGCCACCGAGATCGTCGACATTACGACATGCACGAGGCCGCGCTTGGCCTTGTCGAGCACGCCGGACTCCAGAATGACCGAGCCGATGACATCGTCGTCGGCGAGCATGGTGATCGCCGCGTCCCCCTGGAAAGCCTCTTCGGGCCGCTTGACGACACTGGCGCCCAGCTCGGCGAGCTTCTCCGCCGGACCGGGCGAGCGGTTCCAAACGCATACCCTGTGTCCCGCCTCGATGAGCTCCGCGGCCATGCCGGAGCCCATCGAGCCCAGGCCGATGAAACCGACGTCCATTTTCGCCTCCTCGGAATAAGCGCTGTCGTAAGACTTGGGCGCCGGCCGGCCAAAGTCATCGGCCGGACAGCGGGATTCTCGGCTCCGGCCAACTTTTCGTCAGGCGGTTTCGTTTCGCAACGTCACGTTAACCAGTTGCGCCCGACAGTGCGTTTCTCCACTTCGGGCGGTAAGAATGGCATTGAGCGAGGTTTCGGTCAGTTTGCTCCGGCAAAGCGCCGGGCAGGCCGTCCCCAGCCTGGCGCGCAATAATGCCGCTCTGACGCTTTTCCTGGCCGACGGGGGCGACGAGCGGATCAAGCCGGACCCGCTGACGGGGCGGACAAAATATGGCACGCCGGCCAATCCTGCTCCCGACGAGATCTGGTTTTCTTCCTCGACCGCCTCGGCGGTCGACCCGCGCGGCTTCGCGGCGGCGAGCGACGCGCTCTTGGCTTTGGTCGGCGAAGGGCATTTCGTCCATCCGCTTGCCTGGTTTGACGCGCTGCGCGAGCGCATCGCCGGTCTTTTCGGCATCCCCGGGAGCGAGGCGGTGCTTGCCGGCTCGGGCACCGAGGCGGAATTCCTCGCCTTGAGCATCGCGCGGGCGCGCGCCAAGCGGCCGCTGACCTCGATCGTGGTTGCGCCGACCGAGACCGGCAGCGGCGTGATGCGGGCCGCTACAGGCAGGCATTTTCTGGCCAGCGCAAGCCTTGAGGGCGTGGTCGCCGCCGGCACCTGCCTCGATGGCCTCGAATGCGAGGAAATAGCGATCGAGACGATCGCCGTCCGCGATCCGTCCGGGGCGCCGCGCCCCGCCTATGAAATCGACAAGGAGGCCGCCGGGCGCACCGCCCAAGCGCTTGCCGCGGGACGCGACGTTCTGCTGCATGTGGTCGATACGTCCAAGACGGGGCTCGGCGGCGTGACCCGGCGAATGGCGCAGTCCATCGCCAAGGGAGCCGGCGGGCGCGTTCAGATCGTCGTCGATGCCTGTCAGTTGCGCTGCGCGCCGCAGGTCTTGCAGTCCGATCTGAAGGCCGGCTTCATGGTCATGATCACCGGCTCGAAATTCGCCGCAGGCCCGCCCTTTGCGGGCGCGATTCTTCTTCCTCCCGGATTGGCCGAAGACCTGGGCGGGCGCGGTCCCGCACCTGCCGGGCTCAAGTCCTATTCGGCCTTGCTCGACTGGCCGCAGGCCTTGCGGCAGAATTTTGCGCGGACGCTCGACGTGCCCTTCAACCTTGGCCTGGGGCTGCGCTGGGAAGCGGCGCTTGCCACAATCGAGGCCTTCTTCGCTTTGCCCGACAATGGGCGCGCCCATATTTGCGCCTGGTTCGCCGCCGAGGTTCAGAGGCTCGTCGCGGCGCGCCCGCAGCTGCGCCTGGCGCAAACGCGCCCCGGCGCGACGGTCTTTCCGGTGGTGACGCGCGGTGCCGAAACCCCGGCGGCCGCCCATGCGCTTTACAAAGCGCTGGCCGAGGAAACTGGCGTACCCGCCGAACTCTCCCGCCGCTGCCATGTCGGCCAGCCGGTGGCGGTTGGCTCCGAAGCGGCGCTGCGGATTTGCGCCTCGATGCCGCTCGTGCTTGACATTGCCGATCATATGGCTGAGGGGCGAGCGATAGAATCTGCGCCCGCGGCCGGCGATCTCGATTTCCTGTTTCGCAAATGGGACGTTCTCGCCGGTTGCTGAAAAGCCTCGCATCCGAAGAGAGAGCTTTGTCCCGTTCCAGAAAAATCGATCGCGACGCCCCTGATGCGCCGCGCGCCGACCTCGATCCAGCGGATTGGGACGCCTTCGCCGAAGACGCGCATCGCGGCCTCGATTTGATGATCGACTATCTGCGTGGCGTGCGCCAACGCAAGGTATGGCAGCCGGCGCCTGAGGCGGTGCGCGCCAGGTTTCGCGCCGCCCTTCCCCAAAAAGGCAAGCCGCTCGCCGGCCTCATCGACGAGTTCGAACAGTTCATGCTGCCTTATGCCAACGGCAATCTGCATCCGCTTTTCATGGGCTGGGTGCATGGCGCGGGCACTCCGGTCGGCATGGTTGCGGACATGCTGGCCGCCGGCCTCAACGCCAATTGCGGCGGCCGCGACCATATTGCCATCGAGGTCGAGAAGGAGATCGCGCTCTGGCTCGCCGAGGCGTTCGGCTTTTCGCCCGAGTCCTCGGGCGTCTTCGTTACCGGCACGTCCATGGCCAATCTGGTCGCGGCGGTCGTGGCGCGCACCAAGACGCTGGGCGAGCCGGTCCGCCGCGGCGGGCTGCGGGCGGCGGAACGGCAACTCGTTGCCTATGCCTCGCAAGAGGCGCATGGCTCGATCGAGCGCGCCTTGGAGATCGCCGGCATCGGCTCGGCCTTCCTGCGCCGCATTCGCGTCGACGCGGCGCGGCGCATGGATGCGCAGGCGCTCGGCGCCGCGATCGCCAAGGACCGTGCGGAGGGACTTCTGCCGTTCTTCGTCGTGGGCTCGGCGGGAACCGTGAATACGGGGGCCATCGACGCTCTCGACGCGCTTGCCGATCTTTCCGCCGACGAGGGCCTTTGGTTCCACGTCGACGGCGCCTTCGGCGCGCTTTGCGTCCTCTCGCCCGAGCTGAAGCCGCTGGTCAAAGGCATCGAACGGGCCGATTCGATCGCGCTCGACTTCCACAAATGGCTGCATGTGCCCTATGACGCCGGCTTCTTCCTCTGCCGGCATCCCCAGGTGCATCGCGAAACCTTCATGAGCACCGCCGCCTATCTGGCACGCGCCCCGCGCGGCCTTGCCGCGGCCGACATCTGGCCCTGCGATCTCGGCCCGGACCTCTCGCGCGGTTTCCGGGCGCTGAAAACCTGGTTCACTTTCCAGGCCTATGGCGCCGAGCGCCTCGGAGCGGTGATCGCCCGGACATGCCGCGTTGCACGGCATCTCGAAGGCCTTATCGCCGCCTCGACCGTCTTCGAGCTTTGCAGCAGGGCGCGGCTCAATATCGTCTGTTTCGGCGTCAAAGGCGATTCGAGCGGCGAGCTCAACCGCGAGATCGTCATGGACCTGCATGAGTCGGGCCTAGCCGCGCCTTCGACGACGCGGCTCGACGGACGCCCGGTGATCCGCGCCGCCATCGTCAATCACCGCACGGCCGAAGCCGACATGGAAGTCTTTGTCGCGGCGGCGGAGGCGAGCGCCGCGCGCCTTCGCGCCGGGCGCCGCGCTCCATAACGGCACAGCCGTTAATCGGCCGCTAACGAAACCGCCCTAGATTTCCGGCTCAGCCCAGACGGAGACCAGGATGCACGCGCCCGCGACGAAAGAGAAGCCCGAGCCCGCGACTCTGGTTGCGACGGCGCCCCATCTCGTCAATGCGCCGCTCGCCGCGCTGCGGGCGCTCGCGGTGGAATCGGGCCTGAGCCCTATCCAGACGGTGCGCGACTTCGCGAGTCTGGCGATGGGGCCGGGAAAAGTGAGCCTCGACGATTACGTGCGGCTGCGCCTCTTCGACCTTGCTTACTGGGCAGGCTGCGACCGGCGCACCGTCGTCGGGCAGCGCTGCAACCGCGATCTTCTCGTCGAGCTAAACTATCGCCACGATTGGTACGGGCTCGTCGACGACAAGATCGCTTCTTGCGCCTATCTCGCCGCCTATGGCCTGCCGACCGCGCCGCTCGCCGCCATCTTTGCGCCGCGACTCAAGAAGCAGGCTGCGCATCTGCTGCGCGGCCGCGACGATCTCGAGCTCTTTCTCGAGCGCGACGACGTCTATCCGCTTTTCGGCAAGCCCGCCGACGGGTTTCAGAGCCTCGGCTCGATCGCCTTGCGCCGACTGGACAGAGCGCGCGGTCAACTCGAAACGATGGGAGGCGCGTTCGTCCGCCTCGATGATTTTCTCGACGACGTGTCGAGCCATTACGATGGCGGCTATGTCTTCGAGCGCTTCATGCCGCCGCATCCCGACGCGGCGCGTCTCCACGGCGAGCGGCTGGGGACGACGCGCATCGTCACGCTTTGCGACGCCAACGGCCCGCGCATCTTCCGCGCGAGCTGGAAGATTCCCTGCGGACAGAACAGCGCGGACAATTTCTGGCGCGGCAATATTCTTGCCAAACTCGACATCGAAACGGGCGGCGTCGAGAAAGCCGTCTCGGGCACCGGCTTCGATATGAAATTCGAGACGCATCATCCCGATACGGGCGCGCCGCTCATCGGCGCAAAAGTGCCGCACTGGGTCGAGGTGAAGGCGCTGGCGCTCGAAGCTTCGCGCGTCATGCGCCACGTCCCCATGCTCGGCTGGGATATAGGCGCGGCGGCCGAGGGCCCAGTCATTATCGAGATGAACGAGACGCCGGATCTGTTCCTCAACCAGTTCCCCGATGCGCGCGGCATACTCGAGCCGGATTTCCTCGTCTTCGCGGCGGAGCAGCGCCGCGCCGCCAAGGCCTACGAGGCCGACGTCAAGCGTCAGCTCGCCAAGCTCTGAACCGCCTCGAGCCCGGGCAAGGGGCTTGATCCTTCACTCCCCGCATGCTGAGGAGGCGCTCTCGCGGCGCGAAAACCTGCGCCTTTTGCGCGTACCCGATCCGGACTGAGGCACGGGCATGATTTTGTTGCGGTCGATCCTGTTCAATCTTCTCTTCTATGCGCTGATGATCGCGCTGATGATCATAGGCCTGCCTCTGCTCTTTGCCGGGCGTCGTGCAATCGAGGCCTATGGCCGCCTCTGGGTACGGCTTTCCCTGGGGCTGCTCGAACGCATCTGTCATCTCAAGGTCGAATTCCGCGGCCTTCAACATCTGCCCGCGGGCGCGGCCATCATCGCTTCCAAACATCAATCCTTTCTCGACGTGCTTGCGCTCATTCTTCATGCGCGCGGCTTTGCCTTCGTCTACAAGCGCGAACTCAGGCTGATCCCGCTCTTCGGCTTCTATTTGCGGGGTTGCGAACAGATTGCCATTGACCGCGCCAAGCGCGGCAACGCCCTGCCGCAGGTCATCGATGCCGCGCGGCGCATTTTCGCGCAGCAGCGCCAGCTCGTGATCTTTCCGGAAGGAACGCGCCGGCCGGTCGGCGCGCCGCCGGCCTTTAAGGGGGGCGTCGCCCGCATCGCCCAGGAGACCGGCGCCGCCTGCGTGCCGGTGGCGCTCAATTCCGGCCTGTTCTGGCGGCGGCGCGGCTTCTTGCGGCGGCCGGGCAAGGCGGTGATCGAATTTCTCGGTCCGCTCCCCTCTGGGCTCGACAAAGATACGTTCATGCGCCTGCTGGAAAGCCGGATAGAGGCGGCGACGAAAGCGTTGGTTGGCGAAGCGCTGGACGAGGACCCGAGACTGGCGGTGAGCGCCGGGCAGCTCGAGCCGCGGGCTTGACCTTTGACGCAATTCGTTCGAATTTTGTTCCGCGAATCACTTTCGCAAGAGCGGCGGGACGGAGCGTGACAATCATCGAAATTTCCCGGGCGGGCGGAGCCGGGCGCCTTGCGCCAAGGGCATTTTTCCCTGCGTCATCCCTGCTTCGTCGGCAGGCGATGCGGCCTGCCGGTTCCAGCGCCCCGCTCAAGAGCCTTGCGGGCTGTGCCTTGGCGGAGCGCTTTCATGCCTGGCGCGGCCTTTCGGGGCAGCGTTATGTTTGCTCCGTATTTGCCCTGCGTGCCGCCGATCCCGATGCCGGCCTGCCGGAATTTTCGGGCGTCGTCGTGCTGGCGGTAAAGCGCTACCCCGATGGCGGGCGGTGTCTCGCCGGCCTCGGCCAGTTCGAGCCCGCCGCCAATCCTTACCGGCGCGAATGTTTCATCCTCGAAGCGCTGGCGGCCGGCGCCTGCGAATGGCATGTGCATCTGCGCGCCGGCGAGGCCGTAAAGAGGCGCGCCATTCTTGCCGACATCGAGGCCATGCAACATGGCCGCCGCGCCTCGGTCGCCTAAAGCCGCGCCGCGAGCCATTCGAGCGTGGCGTCATAGATCCCGAGCGCGGCGAGATGCGCCTGGGTGTTGCGCACATAATCGGGGTTGCCGCCCGAGACGCCATTGCCCTGCAACACCAGCCGTTCCAGTTCCTGCCGTTGCAGCCGTCCCGCATATTGGCCATGCGCGCGGTCCACGGCATAGGTGAGCGCCGTGATGTCGCGACCGTCTTCAAGCCGCGCGCGCAGATAGAGCTCACGATACACAAGCGTCACCTGTTCGCGGCCGCGCAGATAAGCGACGGTTGCGGCGGCCGCCTCACGCGGAACCTTGAACGCAATGCCCTTGCACGAGCCGCCGAGATCGAGACCGAGCACGAGGCCCGGCTTGTCGGGCGTGCCGCGATGCACGTGCGAATAGACGCAGAGCGCGCGATGATAGCCGTGGACCGTCGCCACCCGCTTTTCGGTGAAGGAAAAACCCGGCCGCCACATCAGCGACCCGTAGCCGAAAACCCAAAGCTGCATGGCAATCTTCTTGCGGCGGGCTGCGAAGGCGCAACCGAAGCGCCGCCTGCGACATTCGAATTTGGCCATGATCTTGAGTTCTGTCTAGGCTTCCGCCGAGGAGGCGCGAAGCAAATGACCCTGGGCAAAGGCGAATGGTCTTGAGCAAAAGAGCGCTGGGCTTCATCGGCGCGGCGCTTCTTGCCTCGGCGGCCGTCGGCTGGACCTTGCTTTGGAATCTTGCCGCCGGACAGAGCGAGAAGATCGTCGAGGCCTGGATTCTGCGCGAACGGAGTTTTGGGCGAATCTGGTCTTGTCCGGCTCGCACGATCGAGGGCTTTCCTTTCGCCATCGAGATGGCCTGCAGCAAGCCGGGCTTCGAGGGAATGATCTTCGGCCGGCACTTTGCAGGCAATCTCGGCGGCTTTCGCGCCACGGCCGATGTTTTTCACCCGACGGCGGTGACGGTGCGGCTCGGCGCGCCTTTCGCAGTTTCAGCCGATACCCGAGACGCCAATTTCGAACTCGCATGGCAGGATCTTCGGATCGTGCTCGACGGGCTGCCGCAGAAAGTCTGGCGCGTGACGATCAGCGGCGACACGCTGAGCTGGCACGGCGCGCTTGAAGAGCTGGGCTCCGTCAGCGGCGACAGCGCGCGGCTTGCGGCCGAGGCCGCCAGCCGCGCCGAGGACGGAACTTACGATTTCAACGTCGCGATCGATGCCGCGCGGCTTTCGGATCTCGACCGCTTGCTCGGCAAAGGCCTGCCCGCCGACATTGCCGCGCACGGTACGGTAACCAAGGCCGCCTTTGATCCGAATTTGACGTTGCCGCAGAACATGGACAATTGGCGCCGGGCCGGGGGTGAACTCGAACTCGCCGATTTGAGCCTGACG
>JASHVQ010000251.1 GCA_030044485.1 Methylovirgula sp.
GCCGCGAAGCGGTTGACATAGGTGCGTAACGCCGAAGCGAGCATGACGCCCGGCCGGTCGTTTCCGCCGAAGACGATCGGACGTTCGATCGCGCCCATCGCAACGATGGCGCGGCGCGCCACGATCTGCCAGAGGCGCTGGCGCGGCTGATGCTCGGGCGGCCGCGGAAGATGATCGGCGACGCGCTCGAGCGCGCCATAGGTGCCGCCGTCATAGACGCCGAAGACGCTCGTGCGGCGCAGGATGCGAACCTCGGCAAGCGAGGCGAGTTCGGCCTCGGCACGCGCCGCCCATTGCGCGCCGGGCAGATTGTCGATCAGCCGATATTCGCCGAGCAGCCTCCCGCCGAGGCGAAAATCCTCCTCGCAAAGGACGACGCGCGCCCCCGCGCGGCCGGCGGCGAGCGCCGCCGAAAGCCCAGCGGGGCCGGTGCCGATCACCAGCACGTCGCAATGCGCGACCGCATGTTCATAGCAATCCGGATCGGGCAGAGGGCTTGCGGCGCCAAGTCCGGCGGCGCGGCGGATCAGCGGCTCATAGACTTTTTCCCAGAAGGCTGCCGGCCACATGAACGTCTTGTAGTAGAAGCCGCCGACGAAGAGCGGCGCGAAGATTTGATTGAGCGCCTGAATGTCGAGATGGAGCGACGGCCAGCAATTCTGGCTCGACGCATCGAGCCCCTCGTAGAGCTCGACGCTCGTTGCCTTGGTATTCGGCTCGCGCCGCGCGTCTTTGCGCAAGGTGACGAGGGCGTTGGGCTCCTCCGGCCCGGCCGCGAATATGCCGCGCGGGCGATGATATTTGAAGGAGCGGCCGACGCACCGGACGCCATTCGCCATCAGCGCCGCGGCCAGCGTGTCGCCGGCATAGCCCGCGTAGTTCTTTGCGTCGAAACGAAAGGCGAGCGGCTTGCCGCGGTCGATCAATCCGCCGGATTCCAAGCGATGCGCCTGCCGCGCGTTCATCGCGCCGCGCGCGCCAGAACGGCGCTCTCGATCGCATGCGTGCGCGAGTCGCGCACCAGCTTCAGCCAGGAGCGGCAGCCGGATGCGTGATACCAATATTCTTCGCTGCGGCCGGCCGGATTGTCGCGCAGATAGACGTAATCGAAGAAACGCCGCGCCGCGTCGGCAGCGGCGGGGTCGGGACGCGCCCCCGGACTCTCGCCGAGACTTAAGAATTCCGACAGGTCGCGAAGGCCGCAATAGGGGCAGGGAATGCGCATGGCGTTCAGTGCAGGTTGGGCTGGGCGCCTTGGCCCTTCTCGTCGAGGATCGCGCCGCGCGCGAAACGATCGAGTCGGAACGAAGCGGCGGCGGGGTGAGGTTCGTCCCGCGCAATGAGATGCGCGAAGCACCAGCCGGAGGCGGGCGTCGCCTTGAAACCCCCGTAACACCAGCCGGCGTTGAGATAGAGGCCCGGAATATTCATCGTGTCGATGATCGGCGAGCCGTCCATCGACATATCCATGATGCCGCCCCAGCTGCGCAGCAGGCGGACGCGCCCGAGCATCGGCATCAGCGCCATGCCGCCTTCGCAGACGTCTTTCACCGCCGGCAGATTGCCGCGCTGCGCGTAGGACCGATAGCCGTCGAGATCGCCGCCGAAAACGAGCCCGCCCTTGTCCGACTGGCTGACATAGAAATGCCCGGCGCCGAAGGTGACGACATTGGGAATCAGCGGCTTCAGCGCCTCCGACACGAAGGCCTGCAGCACATGGCTCTCGATCGGCAGGCGCAGGCCGGCGAGCGCGGCGAGGCGCGATGTATTGCCGGCAACGGCCAGCCCGATCTTCTTGGCGCGGATCGGACCGCGCGTCGTCTCGACGCCGGCGACGCGGCCCTTCTCGAAGGCGAAGCCCAGAACCTCGCAATTCTGCACGATGTCGACGCCGCGGTCGCTGGCGCCGCGCGCATAGCCCCAGGCGACGGCATCGTGGCGAACCGTACCGCCGCGCCGCTGCAGCAAGCCGCCTTGGATCGGAAAGCGCGCATTGTCGAAATTGAGGAAGGGCAGCATTTTGCGAATCTGCCGCGCGTCGAGCAGTTCGGCATCGACGCCGCAGAGCCGCATCGCATTGCCGCGCCGCGCGTAGGCGTCGCGCTGCGCGTCCGAATGATAAAGGTTGAGGACGCCGCGCTGGCTCACCATGGCGTTGTAGTTCAAATCCCGTTCGAGCTTCTCCCAGAGCCGCATCGACCGTTCGTAGAAAGCGATGTTGCCGGGAAGCAGGTAGTTGGAGCGAATGATCGTCGTGTTGCGGCCGACGTTGCCGGAGCCGATCCAGCTTTTCTCGAGCACGGCGACATTGGCGAGCCCGTGTTCCTTGGCGAGATAATAGGCGCTCGCAAGTCCGTGCCCGCCGCCCCCGACGATGACGACGTCATATTCGGGCTTGGGCTGCGCGTCGCGCCAGGCCGGCGTCCAAGCGCGGTGGCCGCCAAGCGCGGCGCGCGCCAGAGAGAAAATGGAATAATGCATGGGCGGCCGGAGAAGCGGCGAGTTCGACTTGACTCGCAGGCAGGATGGCGTGAGAAAACCGCGTAGTCTTGCCCTATAGCGTCATATAAATGTCCAAAAACGACATAAGGACCGCCGGCGATCCGGGACGGCGGGTCGGCTTTCTGCTCGTCGACGGCTTCGCAATGATGTCCTTCGCTTCGGCGATCGAGCCGTTGCGCGCCGCCAATGTGCTTGCCGGGCGCCGGCTCTACGATTGGATCATCGTCGGCATCGACCGCCACGAGGCGATGGCCTCGACCGGCTTTGCGGTTCGCGCCCGGCATGTGGTCGGCGACGACATTGATCTCGACACGTTGTTCGTTTGCGCCGGCGGCAATCCGGCGAGCTTCGCGGATGAGGCGACGCTCAATTGGCTGCGCCGCCTCGCCCGGCGCGGCACGCGCATCGGCGGCGTCTCCGGCGGCCCGTTCATTCTGGCGCGCGCCGGCTTGCTCGACGGCTATCGCTGCACGATCCACTGGGAGCATATTCCGGCATTCACGGAATCCTTTCCGAACCTCGACACAAAGCTCTCGCTTTTTGAGATCGACCGCGACCGGCTGACCTGCGCGGGCGGCGTCGCGGCGCTCGACATGATGCATGCGATGATCGGCCAAGAGCAAAGCCGCGGCCTTGCCGATGCGATCGGCGAATGGTTCCTGCAGACCGAAATCCGGCTCGGCACCAGCGCGCAGCGCCGCAGCCTGCAAGACCGCTACGCAACCTCCAATGCCCGGCTGCTCGCGGCGCTGGAGCTCATCGAGACGCATGTCGAAGATCCGCTCGACCGGGGCGCGCTCTCCGCCGCCGCCGGCGTTTCGGTGCGCCAGCTCGAGCGGCTTTTCGCGCGGCATCTCGGCAAGACGCTCGATCGGCATTACCGCGATGTGCGGCTCGACCGCGCCCGCATCCTTCTGCGGCAGACGGCGCTGTCGGTTTCCGAAGTCGGGCTGGCGAGCGGCTTTCAAAGCGCCAGCCATTTCTCGCGCGCCTTCAAGGCGCGCTTCGGTCACGCGCCTTCATCGGAACGGGCCGCCGCCTATCCCGGGGCGCGGCGCAGCGCCTAGGTCTGATCGCGCTGATAGACGATGATCGAGAGATAGGTCATCGGCAGTTCGAGCAGCGCCTCCGGTCCATGCAGCGCGCCCGAATCGAAGAGCAGCGAGTCGCCGGGCGCCAGCCGATAGACCTGGTCGCCGTGCCGGTAATCGACGAGACCGGTGAGCATGTAGATGAATTCGCGCCCGGCATGCTGGAAGGCGGTATAGGGTGCCGCCTCTTTCTGCAGCGTGATGAGATAGGGTTCGATCATGATGTCGCCGCCCAGCGCATGGCCCAGCAATTGATAGATGTGGCCGACCTTGGAGCCGCGCCTTTCGATGATGACGCCCTGGTCGGCCTTCACGTAGGAACAGTCGCGCTGACCCTCAAAAGCCGCGAAGAGCGCCGACATGGGAACGCTCAAGGCGGCGGCGATCGACTGAAGCGAGGACAGCGAGGCCGAAATCTGTCCGGTTTCGATCTTCGACATCATGCCGGTCGAAATCTGCGCGGCGCTGGCCAGATCCGAGACGGACAAGTTCTGACGGCGGCGCAACTGGCGGATCTGGCTGCCGAGGGCGCGCTCCAGCGGTCGCCTGTCGCTGGGCGGAGGGGCGTTGGAAACGGTCAGAAGCTGCGGCGTCTCGTCCGAAATTTGGCGGGTTTCCGCCAAGGACTTGGCTTTGCGATTCATGGATTTCGAAGCCCACGGATGACAGGGGGCGCAGATTAGTGGAATCCGCAGCCCGATGCCACCTCCCGACGGCGATGCGCGGGGTTCGCGGCAGCGCTTTCCGCCCGCGATTGCGTGCCAATTTGCGTTTCGACGCAGCGACGTAACCGGCGCGCTCCGCCATATTGCGGCCCGCCCGGGAGCCTATTGGGGATGCGGCTCCTGCGGCTTGCCAGAGGCTTGCGGATTCGCAACATGGCGGCGCGATGGCGCGGCGTCCGGCTTCACGCGGTTTTGCGTGTACGCCGGCGAGAGCCGGGATCATGATTTTGCTTCAAGTGCTTAGCGGCAGGCGGCCGGCGCCCCGCTAAGCGATGGTGGAGGAGACGATGCCTTATTCAACCGGGCCCGGATTGGCAGCCGGATTATTCGGCCTTTTGATCCTGGGATTTTTGAGCGGTGGGGCGCACGCCGACCAGGCCGCCTGCAAGAGCCTCGCCGATGCGATGCTGGCCAATACGCAAACCCCCTATCACGGCACCGGTACGATTACGGTCGGCATAACCGGCGGGGCCGCGGACCTCGGCGGCGCGAATTCGCTGCAGTCGATGCAGACCGAGACCATCTTCACCGGCACCGACATTTTTGTGAAACTTCCCTCGGGCCAATGGAAGAACGTGCATGCGGCGCTCGACGAAGTTAAGGCGCGGGTGCTGGCCAGCGCCCAAAGTTTTACCGATTGCCAGCGTCTCGCCGACGAAACCGACGACGGCAAGAACCTCGCGGTCTATACGGGAAGCGCCACGACGCCCAACGTGCTCGTGACGACGAAGGTCTGGGTCGCGCCGGGCCGCGGCGTCCTGGTGCGTTCCGAAACCGACATGACCGGCATGCCGCAGGCCGACGGCACTATCCGCCGTCAGCACCTGTCGATGCGCTACGACTACGACAACGTCAAAGCGCCGGCGAACGTCCAGCAGTGAACCTCAGCGCCACCTCTTCGTCGCCGCCTCGTCCTCGGCGCGAGGCCCGATCCAATCGCCGTCGCGCCCGTCTCTCATTCGCATCTTCTTCCAGAAGGGCGCATTGGTCTTCAGATAATCCATGAGGAATTCCGCAGCGGCGAAAGCCTCGCCGCGGTGCCGGGCGGCGGTCGCAACCAGAACGATCGCCTCGCCGGGGCGGATCAGGCCATAGCGGTGAATGACCAGCGCCCCGGCGATCGGCCAGCGGGCGCCCGCCGCGTCCATGACGCGCCCGATCTCCTCTTCCGCCATGCCCGGATAATGTTCGATCTCCAGCGCCGCGAGCCCGTCCTCCTCGGCGCGGCAAATCCCCGTGAACGTGACCAGCGCGCCGATATCGCTGCGCCCTTGCGCCAACGGTGCGGTTTCGCCCGCGGCGTCGAACGGCTCTTTCTGCAGCCGCAGGATCCTGAGCATCCTCAGCCTCCCGTCATGGGCGGGAAAAAGGCGACCTCTTCAACGCCGGCGATCGGTTGATCGGGCCTGGCGTGGCATCGGTCGAGCGCGGCGCGCACGCTGCCTTGGTCGGCAAAGGCCGCGCCGTAATTTTCGCCGCGCCGCTTCAGCCAGGCGACGAGATCGGCGAGTGTTTTCACGGAGGCGGGCGGGTCGATCTCCTCCTCGGCGATCCCGACGCGCTCGCGCACCCAGGCGAAATAAAGCGCTCTCACGGACCTCTCTCTTCGACGGCATGCCTGATACCCGCCTGAAGGTAATCCCAGCCCGTATAAAGCGTCAGCAAGGCCGAAACCCAGAGAAGCGCAAGACCGATATGCGTCGTCCCCGGAATGAGCCTTTCGCCGGCCGGCCCGGCGATCAAAAAGCCAAGCGCGACGAGCTGCAGAAAAGTCTTCCACTTGGCGACATTGCTCACCGGGACCGAGACCTTGAGCTCAGCCAGATATTCGCGCAGGCCGGAGACGAGAATTTCGCGGCAGAGAATGATGATCGCCGCCCAAAGCGAGAAGCTGGCGATCGTGCGGTCGGCAACCAGCATCAGGAGCACGGCGGAGACCAGCAATTTGTCGGCGATCGGATCGAGCATGCGGCCGAGCGAAGATTGCTGCGCCCAAGCCCGCGCCAGATAGCCGTCGAGAAAGTCGCTGATCCCCGCGAGAATGAAAATACCGAGCGCCAGCCAGCGCATCGCGAAGACGCCCGGCCAGAAGAGGCAGGCGACCACGACCGGCACGGCGATCACCCGCCCGTAGGTCAGAAGGTTGGGCAGGTTCAGGCGCCGGTCGGCGCCGGTCGGGATCGTCGAATTCAGCATGGGCCGAAGGAACATGCCGATTGGGCCGGCGTCAATAGAGGGCGCAGGCCCCACGCGGACGTGCGATTTGGGCGTTGCGCGGCGTTCGCCACATGTAGCGCAGCCTCGCCGGACCGGCATAGGTCCGCAACTGGGCGCGAAGCCGCCGTCGAACTCGGCGAGCAGCGAAAACCCCGGGGTCAGATGCAGTTCGCCGGCGGTCAGTTCGGCACGATTGCCCGCCGCCGTGCCAGCCGTGCGACGCAGGCTTTCACGCGCCTTCGGCGTGGAAAAAATCATAGACGAGCCTGGCGGTCGCGGCATTGATGCCCGTGACTTTTTCCAAGTCCGCGAGACCGGCGCGGGAGATTGCCTTGGCGGTGCCAAAGGCGTTGAGGAGCGCGCGTTTGCGGGCCGGGCCGATGCCGGCGATCTCGTCGAGCGGATTGGCGGTAAAGGCCTTCTTGCGGCGCGCCCGATGCGTGCCGATCGCGAAGCGATGCGCCTCGTCGCGCAGCCGCTCGACGAAATAGAGCGCCGGATCGCGCGGCGAAAGCCGGAACGGCTCTTTGCCGGCGACAAAAAATGTCTCGCGGCCCGCGTCGCGATCCGGCCCTTTGGCGATCGCCACGACGGGAATGTCGTCGAGGCCGAGTTCGGCGAGCACTTGGCCGGCGGCATCGAACTGCCCCTGCCCGCCGTCGATGATGACGAGGTCGGGGCGCTGTGGAAAGGCATCGGCCTCGGGAGCGGCGCTTTCCTCGCGAACGAGCCGCGTGAAACGGCGGCGCAAAACTTCGCGCATCATGGCGTAGTCGTCGCCGCGCGCCAGATCCTCGCCCTTGATGTTGAAGCTGCGGTAATGCGCCTTCACGAAGCCGTCGGCGCCGGCGACGATCATCGCTCCGACCGCATTCGCGCCCATGATGTGGGAATTGTCGAAGACCTCTATGCGGCGCGGCGGCTTGGCGAGGCCGAAGGCCGCGGCGAGCGCTGCCAGCAGTTTCTCCTGGCTCGCGCCTTCCGAGAGCTTGCGCCCCAGCGTTTCGCGCGCATTCTGCGCGGCGTGTTCGACGAGGTCCTTGCGCTCGCCGCGTTGCGGCACGGCGACCTCGACGCGATGGCCCATGCGCTCGCCAAGCGCCTCGGCCAGGACTTCGCGGTCCTCGATCGCATGCGACAGCAGGACGAGACGCGGCGCCGGCCGTTCGCCGTAGAATTGCGCGATAAAGGCGTCGAGCACTTCGCTCGGCGAAAGACTTTTGTCGGCGCGCGGGAAATAGGCGCGGTTGCCCCAATTCTGAAACGTCCGGAAGAAGAAGACTTCGATGCAGAATTGGCCCGCGTCTTCGGCGATCGCGAAGACATCGGCTTCTTCGACCGTGCGCGGATTGATGCCTTGCGCGCCCTGAACGGCCG
>JASHVQ010000022.1 GCA_030044485.1 Methylovirgula sp.
GGGGTGATAAAGGGTTTCCGAATCACCGGCAATCGGAGCAACCGAATCCGAGGCTCGGTCGAACGAGGTCTCAATGAGGCGAGCGCCGCTTCGCAGAACCTGCCCTGGCAAGCGCCCCATTCGCAATGCGCGGCGGGGGGCAGATGGCGCGTTTTCCGCGCCGTCCGCCATGCCCGCTCCCGCCAGCGCCGCTCCCCGCCTCGCCGCTGCTCTCTTGGCGACGTTCTGCCTGGTTCCCGGCGCGGCGCTTGCGCAGGGGGTGGATTGCGCCGGCCTTCGGGCGCAGATTGCCGCGCTCGACCAGGCCAATGTGGCCAGCAACCCCTATGTCGCCCAGGTTCAGCAGCAACGCGGCGTGCTGCAAAGCCAGGTCAATTATGCGCATTCGCTGGGTTGCGATCGCCAGCAGTTCTTCTTTTTCGGCAGTCCGCCGCCCCCCCAATGCGGCGGCTTGAACGCCCAAATCCAGCAGACTCAAGCCAATATCGGCCAATTGGAGGCGCAAGCCCGCGCCAATGCATCGCCCGAGCGCCAGCAACTCGCGGCGCGCTTTTATGCCTATTGCCAGACCGCCAACGCGGCGCCCGCGCCGCAGCACGGTTTCTTCGAATCGCTGTTCGGCGGCCAAAGTGCGCCGGAAGGACAGCCGCCGATCGATCCCTTGGAGCCGATGCCCGGCACCGAAGCCGACCAGGAAGCGCCGCCCCAGGCCGGATCCGAAGTGCTCTGCGTGCGCCAGTGCGACGGCTATTTCTTCCCGCTCAACTATACGGAGCGCGGCGGCGCAACCTTGAGCGACTTCTGCAAGGCCTCGTGCCCGAACGCCGAAGTGAGCGTCTATACGCGCGTTCCAGGCCAGACGATCGAGACGGCGGTCGGGCTCGACGGCAAGCCTTACATGGACCTCCCGGCGGCGCTCAAATATCAGAAGAGCCTCGATTCGTCCTGCAGCTGTCGCCCGCAGGGCGCCTCCTGGGCCGACACTTTGGCGGATGCGGAGCGCATCCTCAACGACAGCGGGACGCGTGACGCCATCGTCACGCCGGAGAAATCCGCCGAAATGGCACAGCCCAAACCCGATGCCCGCGCCAATGCGGTCAAGGCCGCACCTGACAACATCCAGCAGACGGATGCCGCAGCCGCGGCGCAGGTTCCAACCGCCGGCAATGATTCGGCGGGCATTGCGACGGGCGACGTCAAGAACGGCACCGCCTATTCGCAGGGACAGGGACAGACGATCGAGGTGACCGGCCCGGACGGCGTCAAGCGGCGCGTCCGGATAGTCGGGCCTCCGCTTTGACACGGCCGATGAGAGGCAGAAGCGCGGCAAGTTCCGGCCCGTTCTCCCGGCCGGTCAGTGCCAACCGCAGAGGATGAAAAAGCGCTTTGCCCTTGCGCTGCGTGCGCTCTTTGAGCAGAGCCGTCCAATGCGTGAAGGTCGTCTCATCCCAGGGCTCCGCCGGCAGAGTCTCGCGCGCCGCCGCGAGGATTTCGCAATCCTCGATGCCCGGCTCGATTTCACCGGCGATCACCCGCCACCATTCGACGACTTCGCCGAAAACCGCGAGATTGCCGCGCACGGCGCGCCAAAAGCTCTCCGCCTTGGGGCCTGAGATTCCAGCCGCCGCGAGGCGCTCGCGCGCCGTCTCGAAGCTCATGTGATGCAGGGTGCGCGCCGAGAGGTTTCTGAGCTCGTCCGCGTCGAACCGCGCCTGGGCGCGCGAGACGTGCGAAAGGTCGAGACCCGCGGCAAGTTCATCGAGCGATTGAACCGGATGGACCGAATCCGAAGTTCCGGTCAGCACCGCGCAGGCCGCGACGGCGAGCGGCTCGATTCCCGCATCCCGCAAGGCGGCGATTGAAAGAGCGCCGCCGCGCTTCGAGAGGCCTTCGCCGGAAGCCGACGTCAGGAGGTTGTGGTGCCCGAAAAGCGGCGCCGAACCCTGCCCGGCCAAAGCCTCGAAGAGCTGGATCTGGACGGCGGTATTTGTGACGTGATCTTCGCCGCGGATGATGTGCGTGACATCGAAGCCGATATCGTCGACCACCGAGGGCAGCGTGTAGAGATAGGTGCCGTCCTCGCGGATGAGCACCGGATCGGAGAGCGAAGCGCAGTCGATATGGCTCTCGCCGCGCACAAGATCGTCCCAGCGCACGATCCTATGGTCGAGCTTGAAGCGCCAATGCGGGCGCCGGCCCTCGGCTTCGAGGCGGGTGCGATCCGCGGCGGTCAATTCGAGCGCGGCGCGATCGTAAATTGGCGGCAGACCGCGGGCCTGCTGGCGCTTGCGGCGACGCTCTAGTTCTTCGCTCGTCTCATAGGCGCGGTAAAGCCGCCCAGCCGCCTGTAATTTCCCGGCCGCCGTGTGGTAAAGAGCGAAACGTTGCGATTGGCGGACGACCGCATCGGGTTCGATCCCCAGCCAGGCGAGGTCGAATTCGATCGCCGCGGCATATTCTTCCTTCGACCTTGCCACATCAGTGTCATCGAATCGCAGAATGAATCGCCCATGCTGCTTCCGGGCGAAGAGGTAGTTCATCAGCGCGGTCCGCGCATTGCCAATATGTATCCGGCCGGTCGGCGAGGGCGCGAAACGGACGACGGGAAGGGACATGATTTTCCTTTCGTTTCGCCCTACCGCCGGACACTCCCGACCGCAAGCCGGCCCGCGG
Organism: Methylovirgula sp.; assembly: GCA_030044485.1. GTDB lineage: Bacteria > Pseudomonadota > Alphaproteobacteria > Rhizobiales > Beijerinckiaceae > Methylovirgula. Next base: position 2,674 of record JASHVQ010000022.1, read on the forward strand.
GGCATCTGCAACCCAGGGTCGCCGGGGCCGGAGCGGCCAGCCCATGCAACAAAGCGTCGCGCCCGGGCGTTTTTCCACCCGGAGTGCTGCATTTCCGCCAAGCACCGGACTTATGTTATTTTCCGGAAACCAAGACCGAGCTGGGGCATAAACGATGACTTTTGGCTATGCGGTTGCCCTCCTCTGCCTCATCCTGGTCGTCCTGAATTTCATCAGTATCGGCTTGGCGATGCGTCGGCCGCGCAAGACTTTGCTCCCGGCGCCCGCCGATGCGCCTCCCGTCAGCATTGTCCGCCCCGTGTGCGGCATCGACAATTTTTGCGAGGAGACCTTGGGATCGAGCTTCCGGCTCGCATATCCAAGTTACGAGGTGATTTTCTGCGTCGCGCGCGCCAACGATCCCGTGGTCCCGGTCGTCGAGAAACTCATCGCCGCGCATCCGGAAGTTCCGGCCCGTCTCATCGTCGGCGACGAGAACGTCAGCGCCAATCCCAAGCTCAACAATTGCGTGCGCGGCTGGGACGCGGCGCGCAACGACTGGATCGCGCTCGCTGATTCGAACGTGCTGATGCCGCGCGATTTCGTCCAGCGCCTTCTGGCGAGCTGGGACGCAACGACCGGCCTTGTCTGCTCGATGCCGCAGGGCTCGCATCCCAAGAACATTTGGGCCGAATTCGAAATCGCTTTTCTCAACACCTACCAGTCGCGCTGGCAATATGCCGCGCATGGCGTCGGCACGGGCTTTGCGCAAGGCAAGGTCATGTTCTGGCGGCGCGACATTCTCGACGCGGACGGCGGCATACGCGCGCTTGCCGCCGAGATCGCCGAGGACGCCGCCTCGACCAAGCTCGTGCGCCGCGCCGGCCTGAACGTCAATCTCGTCGACAGCCCGTTCCAGCAGCCTCTTGGGCGACGCTCCTTCATGGACGTCTGGCACAGGCAGATCCGCTGGGCGCGCATGCGACGCAAAACCTTCCCCGCTTATTATTTGCCTGAAATCTTGGCCGGCAATGCGACGCCGGCGCTGGTCGGCGCCTACGCGGCCGAGCTCGTCGGCTGGAACGTGCCGCTGACCGCGAGCCTCGTGCTGCTCTCGCTTTGGTGCTCCGAGGCGATCCTGGCTTTCGCCAACAGGTGGCATTTCTCCTGGCGCATGCCTTTCCTTTTCCTGCTGCGCGATCTCATGCAGCCGGCGATCTATCTCGACGCCTGGCTGATGGACGATTTCGTCTGGCGCGGCACGGCCATGAGCGTGCGCGAGGAAGAAAAGCCGAGCACCTAGGCTCTATTCCGCCGCCACCTCGGCGCCGGGGCGCTGCAGGCGCTCAGCCTTCAAAAGCTCGGCCACCAGGAAGGCCATCTCGATCGCTTGCTCCGCATTGAGCCGCGGATCGCAATAGGTGTGGTAGCGGTCGGAGAGATCCGCCTCCGAGATGGCGCGCGCCCCGCCCGTGCATTCCGTGACGTTTCGGCCGGTCATTTCGATATGCACGCCGCCCGCGTAAGTGCCCTCGGCATGATGCACGGCGAAGAAGGCGCGTGTCTCGCCGATGATCCGCTCGAAGGGCCGCGTCTTGTAGCCGCTCTTCGCCTTGATCGTATTGCCATGCATCGGGTCGCAGGCCCAGAGCACGTTGCGGCCTTCGCGTTGGACGGCGCGGATGAGCTTAGGCAGAACGTCGCCGACCTTGTCGGCGCCGAGACGGCAGATCAGGGTCAGGCGGCCAGGCTCGTTCTCGGGATCGAGCATGTCGATGAGCTTCAACAGGTCATCGGGCTTCAGCGTCGGCCCGCATTTGAGGCCGAGCGGGTTTTTGATGCCGCGCACATATTCGATATGCGCATGATCGATCTGCCGGGTGCGATCCCCGACCCAGAGCATATGGCCGGAGGTTGCGTAATAATCGCCGGTGGTCGAGTCAATGCGCGTCAGCGCCTGTTCGTAGCCGAGCAGCAGCGCTTCATGCGAGGTATAAAAATCCGTCTGCCGCAGTTCCTGATGCGACTCAGGATCGAGGCCGATGGCGCGCATGAAGCCGAGCGTCTCGCTGATCCGGTCGGCGAGTTCCTGATAGCGCGCCGATTGCGGACTGTCCTTGATGAAGCCGAGCATCCAGCGATGCGCATTCTCGAGATTGGCGTAGCCGCCCGAAGCGAAGGCGCGCAGTAAGTTCAGCGTCGCCGCGGATTGCCGGTAGGCCATGAGCTGGCGCACCGGGTCGGGAACGCGCGCCGCCTCAGTGAAGGCAATGTCGTTGACGATGTCGCCGCGATAACTCGGCAGCGCGACGCCGTTCTTGACTTCCATCGGCTCGGAACGCGGCTTGGCGAATTGGCCAGCGATACGCCCCACTTTCACAACCGGCAGAGCGGCGGCGAAGGTCATCACCACCGCCATCTGCAGAAAGACGCGGAAGAAGTCGCGGATATTGTCGGCGGCATGTTCGGCGAAGCTTTCGGCGCAATCCCCGCCCTGGAACAGAAAGGCCTCGCCCTTCGACGCCTTGGCGAGCAGCGCTTTCAGCTTGCGCGCCTCGCCGGCGAAGACAAGCGGCGGGAAGGTGCTGAGCTGGCGCTCAACGTCGGAAAGCACGGCGAGATCCGGAAAAACCGGCGCCTGTTCCATGGGCTTTTTTCGCCAACTCTCGGGCGACCAGGATTCTGCGGACATGTCGGTCTCGTTTCGTGCCGCCTTTTACACGCCGGCGGCCGGCTTTGCGACGCCAATTTGCCCGAAG
>JASHVQ010000252.1 GCA_030044485.1 Methylovirgula sp.
CCGTGATATTCGGCGTCCGGCTGATAGGGCGGCACGAGATTGGCGATGTTGCGCACGACGAAGATTTCGCCCGGATGCACATCGAAGATCACTTCCGGCGAAACGCGCGAGTCGCAGCAGCCGATCAAGAGGATCTTCGGGCGCTGGCCGCGTTTGGCAAGTTGCCGGTAGCGATCCTGCTCGGCGCTGAAACGCCCTGTCAGAAAAGCTTCATAGCCCTCGACGAGCCTTGCGGGCAGAAGGGCGCGGTCGCGCGCCGCATGTTCGTGAGTCTCGGTCATCTCGAGCAAAGGCCGATAGCGGGGACGGCAAAGGCGCGGCACCTTGCCCGAGCCTTTGCCGCGCTGCAATAGACATTGCGGCACGTCAGCGCATTTCGGCAAGGCTCCCTATGCTGCCTATGCCCGGCGGCACGGGCTCGTTGGGCGGCGCTTTGCTCTGCGCTCCTCTTGGCGCGGCCGCTCCGCGCTGTTCCAAATCTGCTGCCCGTCGATTCCGCACTGCGAAGAAACGCAAGTTCGACAACGGAGTCGGGCTCTTGCGGTTATTCTCATCTGGCGGCAAAGATCAAACTCGGCTAACGAATTTTGAAAGACCGCCGTGGGGCGGGAGGGAACGGAAGAATGGATATTCACGAGTATCAGGCCAAACAATTGCTTGGCCAGTTTGGCGTTGCCATTCCGCCGGGAGCCGTGGCGCGCACCGCCGAAGAAGCTTCCTACATGGCCATCGAACTCGGCGGCTCGCGCTGGGCGGTCAAAGCGCAGATCCATGCCGGAGCGCGCGGCAAGGCGGGCGGCATCCGAATCTGCACGAGCTACAAGGAAGTGCGGCAGGCCGCCGACGATCTGCTCGGCAAGCGACTCGTCACGTTGCAAACCGGCCCGGAAGGGCAGCCCGTCCAACGCGTCTATGTCGAAGCAGCGGCGCCTTTCGAACGCGAACTCTATTTGGGCTATGTGCTCGACCGCAAGGCCGAGCGCGTCCGCGTCATCGCTTCGCGTTGCGGCGGCATGGAGATCGAGGAAATCGTCAAGCATGATCCCAACGCGATCATGCAGGTGGTCGTCGAGCCGGCCGTCGGCCTGCAGGCCTTTCAGGCGCGCGAGATCGCCTTCGAGCTGGGGCTGAACAGCAAGCAGGTGGCGCGCGCGGTGACCACGATTCTCGGCGCTTATCGCGCCTTCCGCGATTGCGACGCCTCGATGCTCGAGATCAATCCGCTGGTGGTCACCGCCGACGATCGCGTGCTGGCGCTCGATGCCAAGATGTCCTTCGACGACAACGCGCTTTTCCGCCGCCACAATGTCGCGGCCATGTACGATCCGACCCAGCAGGATCCGCGCGAGGCGCAGGCGGCCGAGCATAATCTGAATTACATCGGTCTCGACGGCGAGATCGGCTGCATCGTCAACGGCGCCGGCCTCGCCATGGCGACGATGGACATGATCAAGCATGCCGGCGGCAGCCCGGCGAATTTTCTCGACGTGGGGGGCGGGGCTTCGCCGGAGCGCGTGGCCACGGCCTTCCGCCTGGTTCTCTCCGACGACAAGGTACGCAGCGTGCTCGTCAATATTTTCGCGGGCATCAACCGCTGCGACTGGGTCGCGCAAGGCGTCGTGCAGGCCTGCAAGGAGACGGCCATCGATGTGCCGCTCGTCGTGCGTCTCGCCGGCACCAATGTCGAAGCCGGTCGCAAGATCATCAAGGAGAGCGGCATTGCGATCATCAGCGCCGAGACTTTGGGCGAGGCCGCCTCCAAGGCCGTCGCCGCTTGCCGTCAGGGCGGGATCGGCGTCAAGCATTAGGAATGACAATAGGAATGACATTGGGAATATTGTGGAGCAGTCGCGTCGGTTTGAAAAACAAAAGGTAAGCCATGAGCATTCTGATCGATGAGAAGACCCCGATTCTGGTGCAAGGCATAACCAGCGAAAAGGCCAGCTTCCATACCAAGGAAATGATCGCCGCCGGCAGCAAGGTCGTGTCCGGCGTCACGCCCGGCAAGGGCGGGCAGACGCAAGTGGGCGTGCCGGTGTTCAACACCGTCAAGGAAGCGGTCAAGCAAACCGGCGCCGCGGCCAGCATCACTTTCGTTGCGCCGGCCTTCGCCGCGGATGCGATCATGGAAGCGGCGGATGCGGGCATCAAGCTCGTCTGCTGCATCACCGACGGCATTCCCGCGCAGGACATGATGCGCGTCAAACGCTATCTCAAGCGCTATCCGAAAGAACGGCGCAGCATGCTCGTCGGGCCGAATTGCGCCGGCATCATCAGCCCCGGCAAGGCGATGCTCGGCATCATGCCGCCGCACATCTATATGCGCGGCTCGGTCGGCCTGATTTCGCGCTCCGGGACGCTCGGCTACGAGGCCGCCTCGCAGATGAAGGCGCTGGGCATCGGCATTTCGACGAGCGTCGGCATCGGCGGCGATCCGATCAACGGCAGTTCGTTCATGGATCATCTGGCACTCTTCGCCGAGGACGACGAGACCGAGGCGGTGCTGATGATCGGCGAGATCGGCGGTCCGCAAGAGGCGGAAGCCGCCGCCTGGATCAAGGAGAACATGACCAAGCCGGTGGTCGGCTTCGTCGCCGGCTTGACCGCGCCCAAGGGCCGGCGCATGGGGCATGCCGGCGCGATCATTTCCGCGGCCGGCGACAGCGCCGCCGAAAAGGCGGAGATCATGCGCTCTTATGGCTTGACGGTTGCGCCGAGCCCGGCTGAATTCGGCTCGACCATGGCGCAGGTCCTTGCGCAGATGCAGAAACGCCGCATCTCGGCGTGAGACGGAATTCGCTGCGCAATATCGCAAGGGCATATTGATGAGCTTCACCCTGATCGAACAGGCGCGGCCGCGCCTGCAGCGTTCCGAACTGGCGGTGCCGGGTTCGAGCCCGGCGATGTTCGAGAAGGCGGCGAAATCGCGCGCCGACGTGATCTTTCTCGATCTCGAGGACGCGGTCGCCCCCGACGACAAGGAGAGAGCGCGGGTCAATATCATTGCCGGCCTCAACGATGTCGATTGGGGCGCGAAGACGATGATGATCCGCATCAACGGGCTCGATACCCATTACATGTATCGGGACGTCGTCGACATCGTCGAAGCCTGCCCGCGTCTCGATATGATCCTCATTCCGAAAGTGGGCGTGGCGGCCGACGTCTATGCGATCGACATGCTGGTCACCCAAATCGAAGCGGCGAAGAAACGGACGAAGCGCATCGGCTTCGAGGTGCTCATCGAGACGGCGCTCGGCATGGCCAATGTCGAAGCGATCGCGCAATCGAGCAAACGCCTCGAAGCCATGTCCTTCGGCGTTGCCGATTATGCCGCCTCGACCCGCGCCCGCACCACGGTGATCGGCGGCGTCAATCCGGATTACGGCGTGCTCTCCGACAAGGATGCGCAAGGCAATCGCACCTTCTACTGGGGCGACCAATGGCATGCGGCGCAGACGCGCATGATGGTTGCTTGCCGCGCCTATGGGCTGCGGCCGATCGACGGGCCCTTCGGCGATTTCTCGGACCGCGACGGCTATCTCGCCGCGGCGCGCCGCGCCGCCGTGCTCGGCTACGAAGGCAAATGGGCGATCCATCCCTCGCAGATCGAACTTGCCAACGAAGTCTTCACGCCTTCGGAAGCGGAGGTCGGCAAGGCCAAGCGCGTCGTCGATGCCATGCAGCAGGCGGCCAAAGAGGGCAAGGGCGCCGTCTCGCTCGACGG
>JASHVQ010000253.1 GCA_030044485.1 Methylovirgula sp.
TCGTGATAGAAATCGATCGACGTATAGAGGATCGGACGCTTGCCATAGGCGCGTTGCATGGCGTCGAGGATGATATGGATTGTGGCAAGCGCCTCCTCGCGCGGCACATGCTGCGGGCAGGTTAGCGACGCGGGGTTCCATTCCACATCGAGCACCGGCGGCAGCGCGCTCGGGTCGTCGGGAACGTTGGCGATGAACCATGCCGCCTGGTCTTCGGCGGGGCGGCACCAATAGGCGAAATGATAGGCGCCGCGCGGCACGCCGGCCTCCTTGGCCGCCTGCCAGTTTTCGAGGAACTTCTCGTCGACGTAGTCGCCGCCCTCGGTCGCCTTGATCCAGGCGAATTTCACGCCCGATTCCCGCACCGCGTTCCAGTCGATGTCGCCCTGATATTTCGAGACGTCGATGCCGTGAATCTCGAAATCCTCGGGGCTCGGATAGACGTCGGGCATGCCGCCCGCGCAGCCGGCGAGCAGCAGCGCAGCGGCGAAGAGCGACAGCAAAGCGCCGCGGAAAGTCCCCATGTCCGCTTGGACGCGATTTGGCGGAAGAAAGCGCAGACGTCGGATCATAGGGAGGATTTATCCGAAGCCGGGTAAGGACTCGTTAACAAGCTGAAAAGCCGCTGTCCATAAACGAAAGCCGGCCGGCGCGCCGCCGCGCCGGCCGGCATGATCGCGAGGAGTTTGACGAATTTCAGCCGGCGGCCTCGAGCCTCGGAGGCTCGGGGCCTTGCAAGCGTTTGAGATCCGGCGGGGCCGCCTCGTCGGCGAGCGCGGCGAGCGCCGCCTCAAGACTCATCGTCGTCTGCCCGTCGGTGCCGAGGCGGCGAAGCGAAACGCTGCGCTCCGCCGCCTCGCGTTTGCCGACCACCATCAGCACCGGAACTTTGGCGAGCGAATGTTCGCGCACCTTATAGGTGATCTTCTCGTTGCGCAGATCGGCTTCGGCCTTGAGGCCCGCCGCTTGCGCCGCCGCCAAAACTTCGCGCGCGTAATCGTCGGCGTCTTGGGTAATCGTGGCGATCACGACCTGCAGCGGCGAAAGCCAGAGCGGCAGGTGGCCGGCGAAATGTTCGATCAAAATTCCGATGAACCGCTCGAGCGAGCCGAACATGGCGCGGTGGATCATTACCGGCGTCTTCTTCTCGCTGTCGGGGCCGATGTAAAAGGCGCCGAGCCGCCCCGGCATGTTGAAATCGACCTGCGTCGTGCCGCATTGCCACTCGCGCCCGATGGCATCGCGCAGCGTATATTCAAGCTTAGGCCCGTAGAAAGCGCCCTCGCCCGGGTTGATCGTGGCGCTGAAACCGCGTGCCTTGAGTTCGTCGACGACGCGCAGCAGCGCCGCCTCGGCCTTGTCCCAAGCCGCGTCGGAACCGACGCGCTTTTCCGGCCGTGTCGCCATTTTTATGATGATGTCGTCGAAGCCGAAATCCTTATAGATCGACAGGATCAGGTCGTTGATGCGCAGAGCCTCGCCCATGATCTGATCCTCGGTGCAGAAAATATGCGCGTCGTCCTGCGTGAAAGCGCGCACCCGTATGACGCCGTGCAGCGCGCCCGAAGGCTCGTAGCGATGCACGATGCCGAATTCGGAAATCTTCAGCGGCAGGTCGCGATAGGATTTGAGGCCGTTCTTGAAGATCTGAACGTGACCGGGACAGTTCATCGGCTTCAAGGCGAAGACGCGCTCGTCCTCGGTCATGGTCGTGAACATGTTCTCGCGATAGGTCTGCCAGTGGCCGGACATTTCCCAGAGAGAGCGGTCCAGAACTTGCGGCGTGTTGACTTCGAGATAATGGTCGGCCTGCTGGCGGCGGCGCATATAGGCGACGAGCGTCTGAAAGAGCGTCCAGCCCTTCGGATGCCAAAAAACCGTGCCCGGCCCCTCTTCCTGAAAATGGAATAGGTCCATCTCGCGACCCAGGCGGCGATGGTCGCGCCGCTCGGCTTCGGCGAGCCGATGCAGATAGGCGTCGAGCTCCGCCTTATTGGCGAAGGCCGTCGCATAGATCCGCTGCAGCATGGGCTTCGTCGAGTCGCCGCGCCAATAGGCGCCGGCAACCTTCATGAGTTTGAAGGCCGAGCCGATCTTGCCCGTCGAAGTCATATGCGGGCCGCGGCAGAGGTCGAGCCATTCGCCCTGCTTATAGATCCTGATTTCCTGGCCGGCCGGGATCGCGTCGACGAGCTCGACCTTGAAGGCCTCGCCTTGTTTTTCGAACCAGGATTTGGCTTCGTCGCGCGTCCAGATTTCCTTGGTGAACGGGCGGTCCTTGGCGATGATCTCGGCCATCTTCTTTTCGATTGCCGGAAAATCCTCGGGCGTGAACGGCTCGGCGCGGTAGAAGTCGTAGTAGAACCCGTTCTCGATCACCGGGCCGATCGTCACCTGCGTGCCGGGATAAAGCGTCTGCACAGCCTCGGCGAGCACATGCGCCGCGTCGTGACGGATCAATTCGAGGGCGCGCGGATTGTCGCGGTCGATGAATTCGATGTTCGCATCGCGCTCGATCGGATCGGAAAGATCGGCGAGCCTGCCGTCGACGAGCATGGCGACGGAACGCTTGGCGAGCGAAGGCGAGATGCTCTTGGCGATTTCGACGCCGCGCGTGCCGGCCGCATATTGGCGCGATGCGCCGTCCGGAAATGTGATGGAAATCATCGTCGCTCCTTGGCTCACTCGCCGATACCAATCGGCGTAAGCGCGAGAACCTTTTCGCCGCCTAATCGACGGCGATCATCACGTCGGACGCTTTGATCAGCGCATGAACCGTCATGCCCTTTTCAAGCTTCAAGTCGTCGACCGCCTCGTTGGTGATCGAAGCGGTCAGAACCACGCCGCCGGCGATCTCGACATGCACATTGGCGGTCGTAACCCCCTTTTTCACGTCGAGAACTTTGCCTTTGATGAAATTGCGTCCGGAAATTTTCATCCCCAGGCCCTGGCGGCGGATCGATGCCTAATATACCGTAGTTTCAGACCATTGATATAGGCGCGCCGCCGCTGATATAGGCGCGCCGCCGCGGATTTTCGCGAGGATTCCACCGGGTTTTCGAATAGCCGATTAAATATTGACGCGGGCGCCTCGGAACGACCGGGGACGGACGGCAACGAGCGCCTTTCCTTTTTCGAGGTGCCTCGGAATTGCGCCTCAAGCCGATCGCGAGGAGGAAAAGCCCATGGCAACGCAAAATGACGACGACGATCCGCAACCGATCCGCGGCGATCGGGGCGCCTCGATTCTCGGCCCGCAAAACGTCCCGCTGCAGCGCGAGAATCCCGATCAGCTCGCCTCGCCCTATACCGACTCCGGAACCATACCGAACCTAAAGTTTTCGTTCGCCACGGCGCGCAATCGCCTTCTTAACGGCGGCTGGGCGCGCGAAGTGACGGTGCGCGAACTGCCCATCGCGACCGAACTCGCGGGCGTCAACATGCGCCTGAAGCCAGGCGGCATTCGCGAGATGCACTGGCACAAGGAGGCGGAATGGGCCTATATGCTCGCCGGGCGCGCCCGCATCACCGCCGTCGACGAAGAGGGGCGCACGTTCATCGACGATGTCGGCGTCGGCGACCTTTGGAATTTCCCTTCAGTCATCCCGCATTCGATCCAAGGCTTGGAGGAAGGCTGCGAGTTTCTGCTGGTCTTCGACAACGGCAGTTTCTCGGAGAATGAGACTTTTCTGATCACCGATCTATTCGCGCACACGCCGCGCGACGTGTTGGCCAAGAATTTCGGCGTCCCGCAGCAGGCGTTCGCTCGCATTCCTCTCGATTACGAGCATGAGCGGTATATCTTCTCCGGACAGGTGCCGGGGCCGATGAAGACGGACATCGTTCGATCCGCCGCGGGCATCGTTCCCCATAACTTCAGCCATAGGATGATGGCACAAGAGCCGATCATCGCCGACGGCGGCTGGGTCAGGATCACCGACTCGACGAATTTCCCGGCGGCGAGCACGATCGCCGCGGCCTTGGTCAATGTCGAACCGGGCGCGATGCGGGAATTGCACTGGCACGCAGCCGACGAGTGGCAATATTATATTTCTGGGCAGGCGCGCATGACCGTGTTCGCTTCGGGCGGCAAAGCCCGAACCTTCAATTACCAGGCCGGAGACGTAGGCTACATACCGCACGGCATGTCTCACTACGTCGAGAACATCGGCGACGCGCCGCTTCTCTACCTCGAAATGTTTCGCAGTGCCCGGTTCATGGACGTGTCGCTCAACCAGTGGATGGCGCTAACTCCGCCGGAACTCGTCAAGGCGCATTTGGATCTCGATGCCGCGACTCTGGCGGCGCTGCGCAAAGACAAGCCCATCGTCGTAAGGTAACTCGGGGCGGCCGATGCGGATTCCTCCTGCGCGACCTCAGGTCGCTGGATGCGGGATCGCTCCAGATGCTTGCGGGCGGTGTGCCGCTTAGCCGTAAGTAACGCCCGGGTTGCTTTGCCCGACTTCTATAATGTAGCCATCGGGATCGCGAATGTAGCAGCGCGTCTCGCCGTACTTGGGCTTTGGCTCGGTGATGAACTCGGCTCCCCGGCTTCGCCATAGTTTGTAGCACGCTTGAATATCGGCGACGCGGATATTCATGAAGCTGCTGACTTTATCGGGGTCGGGCGGGACGCTGAGTATTACCGTCGGTTTGTCGGGCGTCGGACCGCCTCCGGGGTTGACGATGAGCCACGTGTTGGCGATCTGGAGGTAGCCCGGCGCGCCGCTCTTGTCGCCTCTGCTCTCGATACGACCTCCGAAGACCTTTTCGTAAAATCGAAGCGATCGCTCAACGTCGGCGACGGTCAGAAAGTGGGCGACGGTAAATCCCTCCTTCGGCGGCATATGATAGGTTTTCTTGTCAACTTCTACTTGGCTCATGGGCGACTCCAATTCGGATATGGCCGTTTGCCGGATATGTCGGCCTTTCGTGAAAGGCGCCGGTCAGCTAGGATCGTCTGTCGTCGAAATTGTTTTATTGTTTTTCTTTCTTGGTCGGAGTGGCGGGATTCGAACCCACGACCCCTAGTCCCCCAGACTAGTGCGCTAACCGGGCTGCGCTACACTCCGATGTCGGTCCTTATAGAGAAAGGCCTTCGCCGCCGCAACGCGAGCGGCTAGGCGGCGCGCGCCGCGCCCAGCAATCTCTCGCATTCGCCGAGTTCGATCAGAAGCCGTTCGAGAACCCGATATCCGGCCGAGCCGGCCGCGTCGCGCGAACTGTCCGGGCCGAGCTCGTTTTCAGCCGCGCGGTAAGGATCTTCGCCGTCGGGATCCAAGGCGTCGTACAGCGCCGCGGCCGCCGCGGCGCCGTTGGTCGCCGCCGGCTGACGCCACGTTGCGACGACGCCGCGCGCCCCTTGCTCCTTCAAGATCTTTTGCACGCCCTTGATCGTGTAGCCTTCGCCATAAAGAAGCTGCCTTATGGCGCGCAACAGTTCGATGTCTTCGCGCCGATAATAGCGGCGGCCGCCGCCTCTTTTCAGCGGTTTGATCTGGACGAAACGCGTCTCCCAGAAGCGCAGCACATGTTGCGGCAGATCGAGATCCTGCGCGACTTCGCTGATCGTTCTGAATGCGTCGGCCGTCTTTTCCATGTTCTTGCGCGCCCCCCGCTGAAAGATTCGAGGACTGCGAATCTTTGCGCGATGAATTTAAATCAGGATACGGGCCGATGGAATCGGCCTGCGTGACATTTGCGCTCGATTATGAGCTCGCAAGCTCGCCGCAACTCACACATCGCACCGGCTGCCGCCGCGTCTAAGCTCAGCTTCCGCTGCGTCCGGCACGTTGGCCGTTGATCCGCGCTTTCAGAAGATTCGAGGATTTAAAGACGAGCACGCGGCGTTCCTTGATCGGAACTTCCACGCCCGTCTTGGGGTTGCGGCCGACGCGCTGTCCTTTGTGGCGCACGCTGAACGACCCAAAGGAAGAAAGCCGCACCGATTCTCCGGCCACGAGCTTCTTGGTCATCTCGTCCAAGACCATTTCGACCAAAGCCGCCGATTCTTTTCGCGAGAGCCCGACCTGCTGATAGACCGCCTCGGCGAGATTGACCCGGGTGACCGTATGTAAGCCATGGGGCTTGGAATTGCCCGAATTGCCCCCGGACGCCGGTCCCGGCGTGTCGCTCCTTGCCGACAACTCGCTTTTCGCCATTTTTCAACTCGGTGCGTGTCAAACGCCAACTTCCCGGATCCGCGCCCAGCCAAGCGGAATAGTTACCGCTTCGCGTTTGCGCAGCGCGATCGACGGGTCTCGCGATTCCTCCCAAATTGCGTCGCGAGAACAACGCGATTGCCGCAAACATTGGTACAAAACAAGCGCTAAGGCAATAGATGTCAGCCCCTGCTTTTCATAGTCCTGACGAAAAACTGCCGCATTTCGATTAATCGCGCGCCCCTGTTGCATGCGCGCCGCAGCTACCAGCGGATGAGAGCCGCTCCCCAGGTAAATCCGCCGCCCATCGCTTCGATCATCACCAGATCCCCTTTTTTGATCCGTCCGTCGTCGCGGGCGAGGCTCAAGGCGAGCGGGATGGAGGCGGCGGTCGTATTGCCGTGCAGATCGACGGTTTTGACGACTTTTCGCCGATCGATGCCGAGTTTTTCGGCGGAGGCATCGATGATCCGGCTGTTGGCCTGATGCGGAACGAACCAGTCGAGCTCCTGCGGACTTGTCCCCGTGGCGGCAAAGGCCGATTCCACGACATCGCTGATCATAGTCACCGCCAAGCGGAACACCTCGCGCCCCTGCATGCGCACGTAACCGCTCGTCCCGGTCGAGGACGGCCCGCCATCCGTGTAGAGCTTGTCGCCATGGCGCCCGTCGGCGCGCAAATGGGTGGTAAGAATGCCGCGGTCGGCCTTCGTCCCGCTCCCCTGCTGCGCTTCAAGCACCACGGCGCCGGCCCCGTCGCCAAAGAGAACGCAGGTTGCGCGGTCTCGCCAATCGAGAATTCGCGACAGGGTGTCGGCGCCGACGACCAGCGCTCTTTTGTGCGATCCGGAAGTCAGAAACTTATCGGCTGTCGCCAGTGCGAAGACGAAGCCGGAACAGACGGCTTGCAGATCGAAGGCAACGCCGCCCTTCATGCCGAGCTCGGCCTGAACTTGCGTGGCGACGGCCGGAAACGTGAAGTCGGGAGTCGTGGTGGCGACGATGAGAAGGTCGATGTCGCCGGCGCCGAGCCCGG